>JALOMP010000035.1 GCA_025455365.1 Chitinophagaceae bacterium
CAAACCTCCTGGAACCTGAAAACGGACCCGCATGGCGGCGGAGATCACCGGCTGGTGGCCGATTGGGTGCAGGCCGTATCACAACAAAACAAGGAACTCCTGAGTTCTTCCATCGAAGCGTCGGTGGAAAGCCACCTGATGGCCTTTGCGGCGGAGCGGAGCCGGCTGAACAGGTCTATCGAAACCATCAGTCTCTTCCCGGCGGCCAGCAGTCCGCAGGCAGTGGGAGCCTCTGACTGATTATCCTTTCGTCCATTTTTTGATCTGCAGGTAATCCAGGAAATAAATCACCTTGAGCGAGATATTGTTGTTCTGGTCCGCGCTGATTACCTGACCCATGTTCTTGATGTACCCGTCTATCACCTCCGTGCCGTAATCCGTAACGGCGTTCTTCCAAACGAGGTTCAGGAAACTGCCGGGTGCAAACTGCCAGGTGTACACCATGTCAATATTGAAAAAGTTGGCATTGCGGTCCGCGTTGCCGGTGAAGTCGGGTGCCGAATGAAGCAGGCCGCTGGATTGTTCGATATCATAGTATTCCGCATTCTTCACGGAACTGTAATAGTGGCGAGCACGGAAAGTCAGACCCATCTTGTTGTTGAAACTGTACTTCACGCCCAGGATATTCTCCACCGTATGCACCCGGCGCCTGCCGAAAATGATCCGGCTGTCCTCCATCGTTGCATACCCCACACTGTTGTACCTTGGCATGAAACTCAGGGTACTGGTGAGGGAAAGCTTCTGGTTGATCCGGAATTCCTGGCGGAAGAAAACATCCACACCGAGGAGGTTATAAAAATCGATGTATTTACGGGCGAAGCCTTCCACCGTAATCGCGTATTTCTTGGCCCTGTTGCTCTCAAACCAGCCACCCATGGCCACACTGGCCCCGCGGCGGAAGAAATAGCCGGTATTCCTCGGTTCGTAGAAATCATTCTGCGTGGGAGAAAATCCCGTGAACACCCCCAGCCAGTGGAGCTTCTTCATTTGCGCGTTGAAATTCATATTCAGATCCAGGCGCTGGAAAGAAGGATCCAGGTTCCCGATTTTCTCATAGAGATGGCTGAGCCGCGCGTTGAAATTGATATTGATACGGTTGTACCAGTTACGCGGCTCCGTCCACCGGTACCCAATCCATACGCCGTGATCCAGGTAATTGTTGTTGGTGAAATAGCCGAGATCATTGTGGGTGTACTTTGTATCAGAGAGTTCCTGCCAGGCATTGAAATTGAATCGCCCGCTGGTTTTGCCGCCATAGAAACGATGACTGTAGCCGTTCAGGTTACCCCCGTCGGGCTTATAGTGCAGGAGCTGGCTGACGGCCAGCTTCCCGCCGAAATTCCAGGTATTTTTCTTGTCGTTCAGATCAAAAAGCCCGGCCGTCACGTTGGCGTCATAGTCTGATCCGCTTCGCCATACATTGGTATTAATCAGGGACACACTGGAGTTGTTCTTCATCGTCTGGTCCAGGACCAGGATATTGTAATTGGTGGTGGGACTGGTCATGTATTCCCTTTGCTCCTTGGTATCGTTGCTTTCGATGGTGGCGTATTGCGGTCGCGTGATGGCATTCAGGTAGCCGATGCCCAACCCGGATTGCGTGCGCCCGGAAATCTTGGTAGCGTTGAGAAGTTTCGACTCGGAAGGATTCTCCGTGACCGTTTCACCCGGACCCAGGTCGTTGTACACGTCATACATGTGCAGCGGAGTTCCGCCGATACGCCGCGAATAAAAAAGGTTCCCCTTGCTGAACAGTTCCGTGCCTTCGGTGAAGAAGTTCCGGTATTCATTGAACTGTACTTCGAAAGGCGTCAGGTTCAAAACCTGGTTATCGCTCTGTACCTGGCCGAAATCAGGTATCAGGGTCATATCGAGGGTAAATGCCTGGTTGATCCCGTACTTCACATCCATACCGCCGTTCACCTGGCCGGTCCAGTTGCTCTGCCCGGGCTGGTTGGTGGGAAAATGATTGGCATATACGGAGAAGTAGGGCGAAAACTGCAGCCTTACCGGCGGCTTGATGTTGGTGATCCCTTTCCATACACCTTCCTGGGTGAGGAAACCGTTCACGTTGGGATCTATCGGGTTCCAGGTGTACTGCTGCTCCGTTTTCCTGCGCCGGCGGGTAATATTGAGTCCCCAGTCCTGCACTTCCTTTTGTCCGAAACGGATCGCCCCGTAGGGTATAAAAATTTCAAAGCTCCAGCCATTCTCATGCAAGACAGCACCGCTCTGCCAGACGCCGTTCCATGAAAAATCCTCCCCACCGTTGTCGTCCCCGGCCGGCGTCATCTTGGCATCCCATTGTTCGTTGAGTGGAGTTACGAAATATTCAAAACCGTTGAGCTTGTCGTTGTACGTATCAAAGATGATCCCCACATAATCATTCATGCCAAAACCATCCCGGCCCTTGAGTTCATAGGCGATGCTGTCCTTTGTCCGCTCATAACAGAAACCGCCAAAGAAAATTCCTTCATCGTTGTACATCAGGTATGCTTCGGTGCGAACGGCGTTTTCTTCCATGGCACCGATCTTGGGCCGGAATTCAACGAGTTTGTCCAAGAGGGCGGCTTCCTTCCATCCGGCTTCGTCCAGCTTGCCGTCGATCTTGATCATGCCCGTGGTCCTTTTGGCCGGCAGCGTTCTTGTTTCAGGCGGGCGGGGCGATGCCGAAGCAATCCACGCGGCGCAGATCATCCATGCAGTCAGTAGAATCCTGTTCATAAGCAGATTTGTCCGGTCTTAGTGTTTAAGATCACCGTAAAATTCATCCCGGAAACCTGCACGAAATTGTTAATGAGGCCAGGCGCAAAATAAACGGGATGGACGGCGACCGTTCATGTAATGGTCGTTGCCCGCAAACGGATGTTGCAGCGCGGAACCCGCGACTGCTGCAGCTACTTGATGAACAGTTCTGTGGGAGGATGGGTGGTAAGAAAAAAATCCGCCCGCGGCGGATCTGTACGTTGGAAAACCGATTATGCGCGCCGGAATCGTCGGAGCCATACCCTCGCCTGCTCGCGGTGCAGCCAGAGCGTCAGCAGGCAACAAGCCAGTACAATCCAGGCCAGCATGAATAATTGTCCTCCGTCTCCCTGGGATTCGATGCCAATGACCGTCAGGTGCGATGCAATCGCCCCAACCATCATTCCGATTCCCAGCAGCGCACCGATCGATGCCGTGGCAGGAATCAGCAGGAGTATGCCAGTGATCAACTCGATGATGCCCGTTGCAACACGCCCCCAGGGCTCCACGCCCAGTTTGGTAAAAAGCGCCACGGATTCAGGATGCCCGGTGAATTTAAAATAGAGGGTCTGCAGGAGGATCACTGCTGCGGCGATGCGCGGCAGCAAGGATATGATTTTCTTGATATTCATATGTCATGTTTTTAATGTCCATGGGCGATGGATCTACTGCCCGATTTTCGCCCAATTCTTATCCGCGTTGGATTTGAGGCTTGCTTCCTCTTTGTTCCATTTGGTGAGGGTATTGTTCGTCCAGCTATGGTAGAAAAGGTAAAGTTTTCCGTTCAGTATTTTGAAAGTCTCCGGGTCGATCTCCACCTTTTCACCGGTGGCCCCCATCGCATACGCACACCAGCCTCCATACTGGGGTTCATAGGCTGCAGGGTTCTTCAGGAAAGCATCCTTGCTGGCCTGCGATGAAAAATAATAGATGGCGCCGCCCGCATTGACGGCAAACTGCTTGTTGCCTTTCACGGCCTTCTTCTGCGTGAAATAGGCTACGGGATCATAGCCCTGGATGGCCAGCCCGTTTTCAAGGTTCCATGCGTCGGCTTTCGCTTTACCCTGCGTGAACGCAGACAGCGAAAGGACAAATGCGGATAGCAGCAACATGATTATTCTGTTCATGATATTTTGTTTACTGTTGAATCGACTTCCAATATTTTTCCGCGGCCGGAATCCGGACTATCGTATCCGGCAGCCAGAGGTCCTTCACTTTGAGGCTATAGTTGAGGTACAATTTGTCATCCTTGATCGTCCAGGCCAGGGGATCCGTAGGAGACTTGTGTTGCTCACTGGCACCATAGGCACAAAACCCGCCAAACTGTGGGGCATATTTTTCCGGTTTTGACCTGAAGGCTTCCAGGTTCTCACGGGAAGAAAACAGCCAGGTAGCATTGCTCCACTGGTAGCTGAATTCGGGCGTTCCCTTCAAGGGTTTCCCGGCATTGAAATACGATACCGGATCGTAACCCCGGATGGCAGCGCCTTCTGCCTGGAAATAGGTTTCCTGGGCCTTGCCGTAAACGCCGGAAAAAAGCGCCAGCAATAAAACAAAAAGGAATTTCATGCGTGATGGCTTTAGGACACAAAGATGCGCCGGCAATGGGCGATCAGAAAGGTGCATTGTTCCCGTCGAATGGTAGATTCTTCCCGTTAACTAACCGTTCACAGATGGCTTCCTAAGTTCGCCCGGCGTCTTGCCCGTGAGCCCCTTGATAAACTTACTGAAATTGGCGGCGTCCTCGAAGCCCAGCTCATACGCGATTTCCTTGACGGATTTGTCCGTATAAAACAAGAGGCGTTGCGTCTCCAGGAGAATGCGCTGGTGGATGATTTGCAAAGGCGTCTTCTGGTTGTAACGGGAAAACAGGTTCGAAAGGGTCTTGGGCGATTTGTGCATCTGGGCCGCATAGAAGGAAACCTGCTTTTCCTTTTTGAAATGCCTTTCCACCAGCAGGCTGTACTGGCGCATCACATGATAGGACTGGTCTACCGGCAGGTCTTCGAAGAATTGCTTTTTTGCCAGCCGGGTCAGCTTGATGATCAGTCGCACCAACAGGATCCGCAGCATGTCCGACTTGATATCCTCATCGCCCTCAAACTCCTCTGCAAACATGTCTGTGAGCCGGTGCATGTTTTCCGTCTCCATCCCATCCAGCCGGATAAACATCACGGGTACAGGCCCATAAAAAATAAAGCCCACGCAGCTTACTTCTGCGTCATGGTCCACCACACAATAAAACGCGCGGTTGAATTGGAAAGCAATGATGTCTTCCGCGTGATCGAAGCGGTAGCTCTGGTTCATCATCAATGGAAGCAGCGAGCCGCCAGGGAAACGGTAAGACATGCCATCGATCTGGATCTGCTGATCGGCGCCGGTGTTCCAGGCGATGGTGTAAAAGTCGAACCCGGACGTCCTGGAAAAATAGGTCTTGGAAATTCCCGGTTCATGAAGGGAAAGGATCAGGGCGCCTTTCGTTTTGGTATCGGTATAACTGTACTTCATGAAGAAATGCCTTCAAAAGATACTCGATCCCCCGATCATTCACATGATTATGTGATTGTAGCGGTCTGTGAGAATAATAGCTTTGTATCATCAAACAGGCAGGAACAGTATCAAGGCAGGAAATTACGACGAGTCAGGAAATAAAAAGCACGCGACCAACAGTACCAGGACGGACCAACAGGCAGGAATTAAAACAAGACAGGCTATGAACAAATGGATTGTTACGATGGCATTGGCTTTGGCGGTAAAGAACGGGTCAGCCCAGCTCCGCCAAAGCTTCGCGGACAGCAGTATACGGGATATCGTATCGGCTGTATCCAAAAATTATGTATTCCCGGATGTAGCGGAAAAAGCGGCAACCTATATCCTGGACCGCCAACGCAAGGGCGCGTACAAAGGTATCCTTTCACCGGAAGACTTTGCCAGGGTCATGACCCTTGACCTGCAGAAAGTGACGCGGGACCTGCACCTGGGGGTCTCCTATTCGCCGGAACCAATTCCCCTGGATACGGGCACCGAGTCCTTACCCCCTGACTTCGAGCAATGGCTCAAAAAAATTCACGAAGAAAACCACTTCGGTGTCAAGGAAAAGAAGATCCTGGCCGGCAATATCGGGTATATCAACCTGACCATGTTCGGCCGACTGGAACTGGTGGCCGATACCCTGGTGGCAGCCATGCAGACCGTAGCGGGAACGGATGCGCTGATCATCGATCTGCGTGAAAACGGCGGCAGCATCGATCCCGCCACCATCCCCTTCTTCAGCGGTTATTTCTTTCGCGACCCCGTGCACCTGAATGATTTCTACAACCATCCCACCCGCGATACCACGCAGTCCTGGAGTTATGGCTGGGTACCCGGCAAACGCTATATCCAGAAACCCGTGTATATTCTCACCAGTGGCAGGACTTTTTCGGGTGGCGAAGAATTTGCCTACGATTTCAAGAACCTGAAACGAGCCATGCTGATCGGCGAAACCACCCGTGGTGGAGCCAATCCCGGTGGCGACGTACGCGCCAATGCTCATTTCAGGGTCTTTGTTCCCAACGGGAGGGCCATCAACCCGTATACCAAAACAAACTGGGAAGGCGTGGGCGTATCGCCTGACAGTGCCGTAAGATCGGGCATCGCCCTCTATCACGCCCACAGGATCGCCCTGGAGAAACTGGTTACCAATGCCGGTACGCAGGAAGGCAGCGCGCATTGGCTGGCTGCCCTGGACGATCTAAAAGCCAATCCCCCTGTGTTCAGGACCATCAGCCTGGCCTTGCCTGGATACCCGGATGCCCGTGAAGTGTTTGTCGCAGGGTCATTTAACAACTGGGCCCCGAACGCCAACCGGATGGAAAGAAAGGGTAACCAGTGGATGGTGACCATTGACGCCGAACCGGGCAGACATGGCTACAAATTTGTGGTGGACGGCCTGTGGATCACCGATCCGGGCAACAGGGATAAAGTGGTAGAAAACGGGTACACGAATTCCCTCCTGGTAGTCAAATAGAAGGCAGTAGTACAGACATTCGCTGTGATCAACAACGGACAGGAATCCCTTTGATCTACTTTAACAAACCGTAAAGTATTTCCGCGAGACCAGGTCCGGCGCGGGCTTCCTATTTGCCACATCCGTTTTACCCGGTATGGAGCGGAAAACCAGTGGATAAAAACCACCTGAACGGCGTAAATTCGCGGCATAAATGACGGAAGCATGAAACATATCCTTGGTATCCTGGCCCTGATGATATCCATTCCAACCATGGCACAGCCCACCGTGCGGGAGCAGTTTGAAAAAGTCAAAACCGTGCAGGATGCGGAAAAATATATCGCGGCCAACGCCAACCTGAAGCCGGCCATTATGAAAGTGGTATATGGCAAAGATTCTTCGGCCCTTGACAAGCGCCTCCTCAAGCAGAATAAGGGCGATGTTTTTTCCGTGGGCTATGTGACCTACAAAGTCATTGAAGTGGAAGAATCCGTTAAATACCGCGGCAGCTATATTTTCCTGGATCGCGGCAGCCTGTCCAACCGGGAAGTGGACAGTCTGAGCAAGATCATCGTGGACAAACTGAACAAAGGCATTCCCTTTGAAAAAGTATCTGACGAATACACGATGGACGGCAACAATACCCAGGGCGATACCGGCTGGTTTTATGGGGAAGATACCGCGCCAAAGGAATTGCAGGACGGGCTCAAAAAGCACGTAAAAGGCGATATCTTCTTTGTGGACGTTCCGGAACGTCAATGGTATTACATCGTCAAGAAAACCTACGACGACGACCTGAGGAAGGAAATGACCGTGTTACGGTCCAACGGGCGGTAGGACACTACTAATCCGCGATTCTTCTCAACCGCAGGTTGGATATGGGCGATACAATAAGCGGGAATTTCTCCACCTCCACATTGCTGGGATCCAGCCCGAAACTTTTTTCCTCCGAAAGCGAGATATGCTTTAGCAAAAAATGCAATCGCATAATCAATCGCTCGAAAAAAGACAGCTCATTGTCGTAACTCAGGTATTTCTCCATGACAATTACCGTGAAGTCGCCAATGACATTGTTCTTTTGCAGGCTTTCATATCTGCTGGTAATGTTTACTTCCCCGTTTTCCACCATTTCCTCCACGACTTTCCTGAAAAGGAGGTTGATCCGCGGCTGCATTCTGAATCCCAGGTTCAGGTCGATCCGTATGATCTCATTGGGGATCAGGGTCGTAACGGTATACTCCGATGTGTACGGATCGTCTACCGTATTGACATGCACAAACCAGTAAATATCCGCCTTCTTAGGCTTCCTGTTCAGGATGGAATACATGATCTTATGCTCTATTTCCCTGGGGTTGTCCGCAGATGTAAGGTACACAAGGTGAGTTGCATATTTGGGAATACTGCTGTCATAACTTAACTCCTGTATTTGTGGAATATAGGGTTCGATCCGGACAAATTCCACATAGCGGTTCTTGATCTTACGCGACTTGTACCAGTCGTACATGACAATGAAAAGTAAACCGCCGATGATCAACGTTACAAAGCCCCCATGCGGAAACTTGTCCAAATTGGCATAGAAGAAACTGCATTCAATGGTAAAATACAGCGCCAGGTACAGGTAGACCAGGATCGGTTTGGTGCGGTGCATCACCAGGAAATTGGCAAAAAGAACCGATGTGGCGATCATCGTTACGGTTATGGCTAGTCCGTACGCAGCCTCCATGTTGGATGCCTTCCTGAAGTATAACAGAATGCCAACGCATCCCACGTACAGGAGCAGGTTTGCGGCCGGTACAAACAACTGTCCCCTTACTTCTGTAGGATAGGTGATTTTGATTTTTGGCCACAGGTTGAGTCGCATGGCTTCACTAACAAGGGTGAAAGATCCTGATATGAGCGCCTGGCTGGCGATGATGGTAGCCGAAGTGGCGATGGCGATGCCGGCGAAAAGAAACCAGGAAGGCATGACGCCATAGAATGGATTGAAACCACCCTCGATCATTTCGCTGGAAATAACCACGCCTTTGTGATGGGAGAGTAACCAGGCGCCCTGTCCAAGGTAGTTGAGGATCAGGCATGTCTTTACAAAGATCCATGAATACCGGATATTTGATTTGCCACAATGGCCCAGGTCTGAATACAGTGCCTCAGCCCCTGTGGTACACAGGAAAACCCCACCCAGCAGGTAAAATCCACTGGGATAGGTTACCAGGAGTTTAATCCCGTAGTACGGGTTGAATGCGCGTAGGATCGCCAGGTCATCAAACAGATGGAACAGGCCCAGGGAGGCGAGCATGCTGAACCAGACCAGCATGATGGGTCCGAAAAACTTCCCGATGAATGCAGTGCCAAACTGCTGCACAAAGAAAAGCACAGACAGGATTCCAAGCACGATATATATGACAGTCCACTGGCTAATATCATGGAAAGCCGGCACCTGCTTCAGGCCTTCGATGGCGGATGTGACGGATATCGGCGGCGTAATCATTCCGTCGGCCAGCAGTGCGGCACCACCTACCATGGCGGGTATCACCAGCCATTTCCTTCTTCGTCTGACCAGCGCAAACAGGGAAAAAATTCCTCCTTCTCCTTTGTTGTCTGCACGGAGCGTAAGTATGACGTACTTCAGGGTCGTTTGCAGGGTGAGTGTCCAGATGATCAGCGACAGCGCCCCGATGATCAGTTCCTCCGTAACCTCCTTCCCGCTGGTAATGGCATTGATCACGTAGAGCGGGGATGTACCGATATCGCCATAAATAATTCCCAGCGCAATCAGGATTCCGGCGGCAGAGATACGGGTATGTGAAGACATGGTACTGAATTTGAAACCCAAAAGTAAACCCGACTTAACCAGCTCGTCTACAACTGACTCCAATCCTTATAAAATCTTTATATCAGGGAAAGTTCTTCCCATGAAAGGTCAAATCCGAAGAACTACCTTTACAAGCCGAACCTGCCATGAACAGATACCTGCTCCAACCAGTGCCCAAACAAAGGCAATACATCTACAGCATAGCCATCATCGTTGTGGTTGCCAGCTTTTGTTACCTGCTCTCGGGTATGATGGGCTACCGGGTGGCCGCCCTGGTCCTCTTATTGGCCGTCTCCTTGCTCGCCATTCGCTTCGACATACTGCCTGTCCTGCTGTCCGCAGCCCTGAGCGCGCTGATATGGAACTTCTTTTTCATACCGCCGCGTTTCACCATTCATGTGGACAATACCGAAGACGCCATCCTGCTGAGCATGTACTTCGTAATTGCCATGGTGAACGGTGTGCTTTCCTACAAAATCCGGAAAATTGAAAAAGAGGCACAACTGAAGGAAGAAAGAGCCAATAGCGTCAAATTGTATAATACCATCCTGGACTCTCTGTCCCATGAACTCAGAACGCCAATCGCCGCGATCATCGGTGCCACGGACAACCTGCAATCCAACCCCCATCTCACCCAGCAAAACCAGGATCAACTGCTTTCTGAAATTTCAAAAGCAGCCCTGAGACTGAACCAGCAGGTAGAGAACCTGCTCAATATTTCAAGGCTCGAATCAGGACATATCAAACCGAAAAAAGACTGGTGCGACATAACGGAGCTGGTTTATGATGTAGCCAGGCGGGTGGAGGAAAATACAGCGGGCAGAAAGATTGATATCAGCATCAAACCGAACTTGCCCTTATGCAAGACAGATAAGGGAATGCTGGACCAGGTCATATACAACCTTTTAAACAATGCCGCCATTCATACCGATCCCTCCTGCAGCATCGGCATCATCGTTTCCTGCCATGCGGACATGCTTGAAATCATCATTGAAGACAATGGCCAGGGATTTGCAGACATGAGCCATATGGATGTATTTGACAAGTTTTCCCGGACAGGCGCTTCTACATCCCGGGGTTCAGGACTGGGATTATCCATCGTGAGGGGATTTACCGAAGCTCTTGGCGGAAAAGTTCAACTGGAAAACAGAAAAGGCAAAGGCGCGAGGTTCCTGGTATCTATTCCTGTTAAAACAAGCCAACCCACCACATCCATCTATGAATAAGGCGGAAATACTGGTTATAGATGATGAGGCACAGATTCGGAAACTGCTCGAAATAACGCTCCAGAGCAACGGATTTGCCGTAAACACAGCGATATCGGCCAAGGAGGGGCTGATTCAGGCGAGCAGCCATCCCCCGGAACTAATCCTGCTTGACCTTGGGCTGCCGGACCAAAGCGGGCATGACGTATTAAAGAAGTTGCGGCAATGGTATACCAACCCGGTCATCATCATATCCGTTCAAAAGAATGAGGAGGACATCATTCGGGCTCTCGACAATGGCGCCAACGATTTTATTTCCAAACCATTCCGGACAGGCGAGTTGCTGGCTCGCATTCGTTCTGCCCTGCGAAACGTGAATACAGATGAACATGAAACGGTTTTAATGTACAGCAACCTGGAAATCGACCTGTCTAACCGAACGGTGAAGAAAAATAATCAACTGCTGAGATTTACTTCCACCGAATACAACCTGCTCGCCTTGCTGGTCAAAAATGAAGGCAAGGTCCTGACCCATCATTACCTGCTTCGGGCCATTTGGGGTCCCGGCTACATAGACCAATCCCAATACCTGCGGGTTTTTATCGCCCAAATCCGAAAAAAAATTGAAGATGATCCCAACAGGCCGGGGTTCTTGCTTACAGAATCAGGCGTGGGGTACCGTTTCGTGGGCGGTCAATAAAATTTACTTCCCGATACAGAATTTGCTGAAGATATAATCCAACTGGTCTTCATTGGTCACTTCGCCGGTGATCTCACCGAGGTAGTGCAGGCAGCGCCGGATGTCAAGTGCCAGCAGGTCGCCGGGAATGCGGTTATCCATCCCCGTCTGTATATCCTGCAGCGAGGATGCCACCTGTTGCAAAGCCGCATAATGGCGGGCATTGGTTACCAGGGTGCTTTCGGTGTTAACCCTTCCCTGGAGGACGCTGTCCACCAGTCTTTCTTTGAGGGCGTTCACGTGGTGGTGCGTTTTCGCCGAGATATACAGCACATTCAACCCTTCGAATTTCCTCGCGGCGTTCTCCTCCCCCGGGATGTCCGCCTTGTTGCCGATCAACAGGTAGCGGGGGTTGATTTCTTCCAGTTCAGCGCGGGCCGCCTCGAGGCCGCCAGGCGTTTCACCGTCCACGTCAAAGAGATATAGCACGATGTCCGCTGCCTTCATCTTCTCGCGACTTTTTTCCACACCAATCGATTCAATGAGGTCCTCACTGTGACGGATACCCGCCGTATCGATGAGCCGGAAAAGGATCCCATCGATATTAATCACTTCCTCGATGGTATCGCGCGTGGTGCCGGCGATCTCACTGACGATGGCGCGATTCTCATTCAGTAGCGTATTCAGCAAGGTGGATTTCCCGGCGTTTGGTTTTCCCACAATCGCCACAGACACCCCATGGCGAATGACATTGCCCAGGCGAAAGGATTCCAGCAAATGGCCGATGGTCTGTCGGATATCCGTAATGAGCGATTGCAGGGCTGTACGGTCCGCGAATTCCACATCTTCCTGGGAGAAATCGAGTTCGAGCTCAATCAGCGCGGAGAATTTGATCAGCTGTTCGCGCAGGTCTTTGAGGATGGTTGAAAATCCGCCCCGTATGTTTTTCAGGGCCGTATCCCGGGAAGCTTCGGTATTGGACGCGATCAGGTCTGCCACGGCTTCTGCCTGTGCCAGGTCCAGTTTGCCCTTGAGGAAAGCCCGCTGGGTGAATTCCCCCGGTTTCGCCAGTCGCGCCCCACGGGCGATGCAGGCCCGGATGATCTCTTCCTGGATGAAGGGGGAACCGTGGCAGGAAATTTCCGCAACGTCCTCCCCGGTATAGGACCTTGGCCCCCTGAACAGGGATACCACGGCTTCATCAAGCACCTTATCGCCCTCTTTCAGGAAACCTACATGAATGGTATGGGAGGGTTTGGCAGACAGGTCTTTCCCAGGCATCAGTGCATCCGCGATGCGGATGGCTTCCGGTCCGCTGAGCCGGATCACGCCGATGGCGCTGACACCATGGGCGGTGGCCAGTGCCACAATCGTATCGTCCCAAAGGCTTTGAAGAGATGGCATGCCCGAAATTACATCGCTTTGTTTGTAAACCAGGATTCAGGATGCCACCAATTCATCGAATAAGCGGTCAAGGATAGCGCCGGGTACCGCGCACAAGCCGGGATGCACTTCGGAGGATTGGAGGATCGTGCTTCTTTTAGCGGTAAGCCACCGGAAACGAGAGGGCTGGTCGAGTTGGGCGATAGGCCCGCCCGAAGGATCGCCTTTGCAAATCTTCTGAAAGGCATCCAGGTGACAACGTATATCTTCGACGTCGATACCGTCATGCAGTGACCTGAGCCGGGTTTCGTCAACCAGGAACCGCATATCCAGGTATCCAAGGCTTTTACAGAATACGATGACGCCCACGTTTATGAACTCTCCCCTTTCCACACGGGGCACCACCCTGATGGATGCGTATTCAAAAATGTGCTTTTCTTGCATGGTTGATTTCTGTGACAAAAATATCCGCTTTTCCAAGCCTGTTCTCCAGGAACCGGGCGTAGACGCTCTTATCTTCCCCTTCCGAAAGCCACCCGTCGGGGATCAGTGAAACAATCTCGTCGATCATCCCTTTATGGATTTTCGCCCGCATAAAAGCATCCGCTTCATCCATGCTGTCCGCAAATGTAAGCAGCACATGGTCTTTCACCTGCACAAAAGGCTTTACTGATTGTTCTTCCCAATTACCCCAGCTATGATGAAAATACAACGATGCGCCATGGTCGATCAGCCAGAGTTCATTTTTCCAGACCAGCATGTTGGTATTTCGGACAGTCCTGTCCACGTTCATCAGGAAGGCATCAAGCCAGATGATCTTTGAAGCGAGCAGGGAATCCACCCGGAAGGACACCGGGTCGTACATGATGGACCCTGAAAGGAAATGCAGTCCCAGGTTCAGTCCCTCGCTGGCTTTTAGCAGGTCTTGTATTTCCTGGTCGGGTTCTGATTTGCCATATTTTGGATCGAGTTCCGCAAATATGATCTCCGGCACTTTAAGGCCTGCCGCCCTGGCCAGTTCACCACCTACCAGTTCCGCCACCAGTGCTTTGGGGCCCTGGCCGGCACCCCTGAACTTCAGGACGTATAAAAAACCATCTTCGCATTCTACGATTGCGGGCAGGGAACCTCCCTCCCGCAGGGGAGTCACGTAGCGCATGACCTGGGTGGTCCTGATTGAAATGGTGGGTGTGCGCATGGATGCAAAATAAGGTTAACACAAAACAAAAACGCACAAAAAAAGCCCCGGGTGTCCGGGGCTTTGTCATTATTTGATCCATTCAGATTAAGGCTGTTCTTCCTGGAGTTGGAAGGTAACCGGCTGACGGCGGTAGGCCTTCACGTTACGTCCGTTCTGAACGGCCGGCTTCCACTTCGGTCCGCGGCGGATGGCGTTAACGGCCACTTCCGAGAGTTTTGTACCGGGGCCGAGGCAGTTGGCCACACCCGCTTCTCCGCAGGGCAGCGCACGCACTTCACTTACCTGGCCTTCCTTGTCCACGATAAACTGGATCACGGTGGTACCGGAACGGCCATCGTCCTGCAGCTCATCGATATTGCGTTCAATCTCGCGGGTTACGAACTTGGTCCATCCGGAGTTACCACCAGGGAATTCAGCTTCGATTTCCACTTTCTGGAAAACCTTGTCCTCATCGTCCTGTTTAGGCGCTTCCACTACACCACCCTTGTCTTCCACCGGCGGGGCAACGATACCTTCATCCTTGGTACCTTCCTGGTTGACGGTACCAATCTTGGTATCCTCCAGTTTTTCCACTTCAGGCGGCTTCTCGTCTTCCTTCACCTCTTCGTCCTTTACCACTTTGGGAGGGGTAAACTTGGCCATTTCCACTTTAGGGGGATCCGGCGGCTTGGGCGGCGGCGGGGGTGGCGGGGGTTCATTTTTCTGTTCTTCCTGCTGGATTTCTGCCAGCTGGACTTCCTTGATCTCTGCCGTTTTCTTCCTGTTCTTTTCCGTGTAGGCGGCTACAAATGAGCCCAGGAGTATGAGCAAAGCCAGGGAGGCCGTGATCAACAGGGAAAGCGTGAGCCGCTTGTTGTACTTGCGGCGAAGCTCATAAGCCCCGTACTCCTTGTTCCTGCCTTCAAAGATCAGGTCAAGCAGATCTGTACTTAATATTTTATTGACGTCCATTGTAAATGGTTTTACACATGTGATGCGACTGCGTGGTTAATTCCACAAATACAGGCTATTGAATTCCGTTGGCGGCTTCGGTAGCCCTGACCAGCTGGAGTTCAACATCGGAAAGATCCACCATGGCGTAACGCTTGATCTCATTGATGGTCATTTCGTCCAGGATATCCACCGTATTCTTATAGGTGGCATCCGGGCCGGGTTTAATGATCATCACGAGGTCTTCCGGGTCGGTGCTCTTTTTCTTCTTGATAATTTCGTCCCGGATCCCCTTGAACGAGGTTGACTGGATTTTGGTAGGGTCCAGTCCCTCGTAGTAGTAGACCTGGTCCGCTTTACCGAGCATGATGGTAAAGGCGCCTGATTCTTTCACCTTGTTTTGCTCTTCGGGCTTATCCACGT
>JALOMP010000036.1 GCA_025455365.1 Chitinophagaceae bacterium
ATCACCCTCTGCAATATCAGTAATTTTGCCTGCCGGGGCATTAATCGTAAAAAGTGATCCTTTTTTTGAAGAAACAAGTATTTTACAATAGAAACAAACCCTCCGCCATGGAAGAAAATGAAGCCCTGCATCCGGGTCTTTCTGAACAGGTAACGGAAACGGACAAAAAATCGGCTAAAAAAGAAAAACGGGATTACAAGGACCAGCTGTCCATTGAGCGCACCTCACTGGCCCTGGACAGGACCCTGTTGGCCATGGTAAGAACCGGGACCACCTTTATGACCTTCGGGTTCGCGATATATAAAATCATGCAGGAAAGGGCCAGGCAACCGGGTGAACACCCGATTGTTGAAATATTCACGCCAAAATCCGTTGCCCTCATCCTTTTTATTACCGGCTTTGTAGGGTTGTTGTTTCAACTGATCACCGTTGCCCGAACCCGGAAAAGGATACACCTTTACCAGCCGGGATTCTGGCGATCCCCGGTAGTACTCCTTACCTATATCATTCTGCTGATGCTTGCCTTGTTGATCACGGGCGTATTCCTGGGAAGGGATTAGTTCATTCTTTGGCGTCATTGATTTCCAGCCAGTACCCATCCGGGTCCCGCAGATAGATTTGATGCACCCCGTCCACCCGGGTAGTGATTTTTCCCTTTGCACCCGGCCAGTCTTCAAACGCGATGCCCCTTGACTCCAGCATGCGTGCAAAAGCAGGCACATCCTGTACCGTAAAGCAGAGGTGCGTGTTTTTATTATGCTCAAACCGTTGCGAGCCGGCCTGGATCAGGTGCAGGTGGCTTTTGGGACCCACACCAAACCAGGTATGCAGACCGTCGTGAAACGGTTCGGGAATGGTGTCAAGGCCTACTACCTCGCGATAGAAAACCGTACTTCTTTCCAGGTTTGTTACATAGAGGGCGATATGATTCAGGCTGGCTTTCTGCTGTGCAGATAAACGCCCGGTCATGATTGTACATACCAGGCATGCAATGGCAATTCGTACCGTTTTCATGCCTGAAACTACTATTTTTCCGGAAAGAGGCTTGCCCAAGGTTATTCCCATTTATACGCAAACCCAGGCCGAACCGGCTATACAATCAATCTGTGGAACAACGATCATCCTGAACCTTGCACAAATCTGGAAACTGTTTCGATCGCGTGGGTGCGTGATTCCACAAAAAGCGGAACCCTGCGCAAGGGCATATATTTTAGGGCATGCAAAACCTGGTGATTGTGAGTCCAAGCCTTTTTGTCAGGGGGCCATTGGTGGATGCGGAGATTTTTCCCAGTGAAAAAAGCTTCCTGCAACACAAGAATGACCAAGCGGTGAACAAGGGCATGCGGATCTCCATGCTCGTGGACACCGGTTCCAATATTTCCGGGCTGCACCGCGCCCTTATTGAGCAGCTGCAACTGCCTGCTTACCAGGGAAAAACCATGATTGACGGTGCCGGAGGACTGTTCAGCCTGGATCGTTTCCGTTGTGTTTTATATATGGGCATCTTCGGGCAAAAGGCCCTGCCCCTGGATATCGTGGAAGGCGATTTTGAACATGCGGAATATGATGGCGTGCTGGGGCGCGATGTACTGCAATACTGCAAACTGGAATTCGACGGGCCCTCCAACGCCTTCCGGATTTCCGCGCCGGGGTTTTGAGGCTTAGCGTATTAACAGTCAATTATATCAATACTCCTGCCTATCCTGGCTTTACTTTAAACCGTTGCGCCGACGCGTTAATTCGCTACTCCGTAATACTTCCGCTTCAACCAAAACGCCACCCTCACCAGGATAATCAGTGCGGGCACTTCCACCAATGGCCCGATTACGCCTGTGAAAGCCTGCCCGGAATTCAGTCCGAATACGGCAATGGCAACCGCAATCGCCAATTCAAAATTGTTTCCCGCCGCCGTGAAAGCGATCGCCGCATTCTTATCGTATTCCGCACCCATCGCCCGGCTGAAGAAGAACCCAACCAGGAACATCAGCGCGAAGTAAATGAGCATCGGAATGGCTATCCGCACCACGTCCATGGGTATGCGCACAATCAATTCTCCTTTCAGGGAAAACATCACCACGATGGTGAATAGCAGGGCAACCAGGGTTATGGGCGATATGGCCGGGATAAATTTCGTGGTATACCACTCCTCCCCTTTCATCCTGACCAGGATCAGCCGGCTCAGCAAGCCGGCAAGAAAAGGGATACCCAGGTAGATGGCCACGCTCTTTGCAATGGTGGCGATGGAAATATCCACGATCGCCCCTTGAAAACCAAAAAAGGGCGGCAAGATGGTAATGAAAAGCCATGCATAAAAACTATACGCGAATACCTGGAAAATACTGTTAAGCGCCACGAGGCCGGCGCCATACTCCGCGTTGCCTTCCGCCAGGTCGTTCCAAACCAGCACCATCGCAATGCATCGCGCCAGGCCTATCAGGATCAATCCAACCATGTATTCCGGGTAATCCCGGAGGAAAAGCAGGGCGAGGATGAACATCAGCACCGGACCCACGATCCAGTTCAGGAACAGGGAGATGGATAGGATCTTCACCTTCGAGAACACTTTGGGCAAGAGTTTGTAATTCACTTTTGCGAGGGGCGGGTACATCATCAGGATGAGGCCGATCGCGATTGGAATATTGGTGCTGCCGCTGCTGAAGGAATCGATGAACCCCGATGCCGATGGGAACATATATCCTATTCCCACACCCAGGATCATGGCCAGGAAAATCCACAAGGTAAGGTTGCGGTCAAGGAAGCCCAGTTGCTTTTTCGCCTTAGCCATCATTTGGGATTTACCTGGGAAAAAACGTAAAACATCTCCGTGGCAATCTGGCGAGAACGTGCATCATACCCGGCGGCTTCGCCCGGTGTGTTGTCGAATGCCTTCGGATCCTCGTACCGCAAGGGAATTCTTTTCTCCGCGCCGGGAATGAACGGGCAGTTTTCATCCGCATCGGAACAGGTCATGATCGCCGCAAACTGCGGCACTTGGTTGGACGGGTCGTCAAAGCGTTTGGAAAAACATTTGAGCGACTGGCAATCGCCGGAAAAAACCACCGTGTACACCGGGTTTCCCGTTCCTGATTCACTTACCTCGAACCCGCTGCGTCTGATAGATGCTACCGCTCGCTCGTTGAAGGCCGTGGCTTCTGTACCGCCGGAGAAGGATTTGATGCGGATGCCGTTGGTTACGGCAGCAACTTTAGCCCAGATCTGCGACAATTGGCTTCGCCTCGAATTGTGCGTGCAAATAAAGTTCAGGTTCACATCCTGGCCGTTATTGATTTTTTCCCGGACGTAGGCCGTAAGCGTGTCCAAAACCTGCCTTCTTTCATCGGGAACAGTCCTTATGTCCAACTGTGCCACCCAGGCCTGAAGTGCCGGAAGCAGCTCAACTTTCTTATTCATGCTCGTGTATTGTTTTCCCCAGGCAACCAAGCCCTGCACCCGGGACTTGTGTATATCCTTGCCGTCTTTATATCGCAATATTACGATTAAAGAATCAAATCGTCCAAAGGGTTTACAAAAACTTCACATGGATGGGCATTGATTATTTCCACTGGCGCCAGGCATGCAAACAGCCAGGAGTCGGCGTATCAGGTAATTATTGCAAAAACTGCCACAGCGATCAGCGCACCCAGGACAGGCCCGAGTATGGGCACCCAGGCATAGGACCAGTCGCTTGATCCTTTTCCCTGGATCGGCAGGATGGCGTGCATGATGCGGGGACCGAGATCTCTCGCGGGATTGATGGCATAGCCTGTTGGACCACCGTAGCTCAGGCCGATGGCCAGCACCAGGAAAGCTACCGGCAGGGCGTCCAGCGATCCCAACGTAGAAGTAGGTTTTGAAATGAACAGTACACCGAGTATAAATATAAACGTTGCAACCATTTCTGTCAGCAGGTTGTACAAGGGGTGACGGATGGAAGGAATGGTGGAAAAGACAGCCAGTTTATGAGCTGATTCCCCATGCGCATCAAAATGTTGTTTGTACGCCAGCCAGGCAATCAATGCACCGGTTGCGGCGCCGCAAACCTGGGCCAGGATATAGGCTGGTACGGTTTGCCAGGGAAAATCTCCTTTTACGGCCAGGGCAATGGTAACGGCAGGATTCAGGTGGGCGCCGCTCACAGCAGCCGTGGCGTACACACCGATAAAGACACCCATGGCCCAGCCAAACGTGATGACGATCCAGCCGCCATTATTGCCCTTGGAACCTTTGAGCAGCACATTGGCCACAACGCCGTTGCCAAAAGCCAGGATTATGGCCGTACCGAGGTATTCTGCGATGAAAGGAGTCATGTTGGTAGTCGGTTTATGGTTCGTGGTTCATGATTGTGGTTCATGGTTCATGGTTCATGGTTTACAATTTATTTATTTGAAAGATACGTTTTCGAAATAAAAACCACATTTTACCTCTAAGGCCTATTTTGCGCCGAAAACCAATACCATGAACCATGAACCATGAACCATGAACCATGAACCATGAACCATGAACCATGAACCATGAACCATGAACCATGAGCCCTACGGCAAATAATGCCTCGCTGTTTCCTGAAAGTCGGCAAGCTCAGCATCTACCCAGGACGCAGGTTTGTCCATCAGCATGGCCATGCGGCGGGCTACAGCCGGCGCTACTTCCAGGGCAGCACGGGCGTCCAGGAATAAAAGGCGCAGCCGACGGGCCAGTACATCCTCCAGTTTTACAGCCATCTCTTCTTCAACGGCCCAGTCCACTTCCGCCCAGCAAAATGAAAAAGCATCGTGCAGTTTGTTCCCGAGGCTTTCATCCTGCC
Organism: Chitinophagaceae bacterium; assembly: GCA_025455365.1. Taxonomy (GTDB): domain Bacteria; phylum Bacteroidota; class Bacteroidia; order Chitinophagales; family Chitinophagaceae; genus Pollutibacter. Next base: position 4,802 of record JALOMP010000036.1, read on the forward strand.
GGATGCGTTCGCGGATCTTGAGAGCATCGCTGCCATAATGATGCAGGGGATCAGATTCGTCCACTTTTTCTACCCAACCATGTATCTTCAGTTCGTCTGTCCTGCAGGGCTGATGGTCAAGTTTGGCCACGAAAGCGGCATTGTCCACCGCGTCTTTAGCCATCCTGCGGTAGGTGGTCCATTTGCCGCCGGTGATCGTTACCAGGCCGCTATGGGAAACCACGATGGTGTGGTCGCGGGACAACATGGATGTATTTCCGGCATTGCCGCTCTTGACCAGGGGACGAAGACCGGTGAAAATGCTCCTGATATCCGATTCCCGGATATCGGAAGTCAGGTATTTGTTGAAATGATAAATGATAAAACTGATTTCCTCCCGGAACGGATGCGGTTCCGATTCAATCTGTTCAACGGGCGTATCGGTGGTGCCCACGACTACTTTGTCGTGCCAGGGCACCGCGAAAAGCACCCGGTTATCCGCCGTTTTGGGGATCATCAGCGCTGTACCGGCTGGAAAAAACTTTTTGTCCAGGACGATGTGTACGCCCTGTGACGGAGCCACCATGCCCGGGGACTGCGGGTCTTCCATTTTGAGCACATCGTCTACCTGAACGCCGGTGGCATTGACCACGGCCTTTGCCCGTAGGTTGTAGATGTTTCCATCGAGCCTGTCTTCTGCGCTAACCCCGTTAATCTTTTTGCCGTCTTTTGCCAGCCCGGTGACGGACATGTAATTCAGCAGCACGGCCCCCTGTTCAACGGCCGTGAAAGCCATATGTATCGCCAGGCGCGCATCGTCAAACTGCCCGTCGAAATATGAAACGCCGCCGCTCAGGTTTTTCTTTTCGGCTACAGGTAACCGTTTTAGCAGTTCCTTCACGCCGAGGAATTCCGTTTTACCCAGGCCGAGGCGGCCGGCCAACAGGTCGTACACTTTTAGGCCGATCCCGTAATACCATTTCTCCCACCAATGGTAAGAGGGTACCACAAAAGGCTGAACACGGGTGAGGTGCGGCGCATTGCGCAAGAGCAGGCCCCGTTCGCGCAGGGCTTCCCGGACCAGTTTGATATTCCCCTGTGCGAGATAGCGGACGCCGCCATGCACCAGCTTGGTGCTGCGGCTTGACGTTCCTTTTGCGAAATCATATTTCTCCAGGAGAAGGGTCTTATACCCGCGTTGGGCCGCGTCTATCGCAATGCCCAGTCCAGTAGCGCCGCCACCAATGACAACGAGGTCCCAAAGTTCCACTTCCCGCATGCGGGCCAGCATTTCATCCCTTCTCATGTGCATACTGCATTCATAAACCAAAACACTAGCTGCATTGAACTTCCCAGTTCCCACTTCCAAAATCTCACTTCCAAAATCTCCTTTTACTCCTCCGCCCAGGCCTTGGCCGCCCGTACGGCCCGCTGCCAGCCTTTGAGCAGGTCGCTTCGCATGGCCTCATCCATGCCTGGATCAAATACCTTTTCCGACTGCCAGTACTGTCCGATTTCATCGAGGCTGCTCCAGAAACCCGTTGCCAGGCCCGCAAGGTAGGCTGCCCCGAGGGCGGTGGTTTCAGTAATCATGGGCCGAACCACTTTTGATTTCAGGATATCGCTTTGAAACTGCATCAGGAAATTATTGGCTGTGGCCCCTCCGTCCACCCTTAACTCACGGATAGATATACCCGAATCTGCTTCCATGGCTTCCAGGAGGTCCCAGGTCTGGAAAGCGATGCTTTGCACGGCGGCACGAGCGATATGCGCGCGGGTGCTGCCCCGGGTGAGCCCTACGATGGTTCCCCGGGCATGTTGGTTCCAGTGCGGCGCGCCCAATCCGGCAAAAGCAGGAACCACATACACACCGTCTGATGACGTAACGGACGATGCCAGTGCTTCCACCTCAGCCGAATTCCGAATGATGCCCAACCCGTCGCGCAGCCATTGCACAACGGCTCCTGCAATGAAAACGCTGCCCTCCAATGCGTAATGTGTTTTGCCACCCACCTGCCAGGCCACCGTCGTTAACAGGTTATTGTTCGATAAAACCGGCTTCTCACCCGTGTTCATGAGCATGAAACAACCGGTACCGTAGGTATTTTTGACCATCCCGGGTTCGGTGCAAACCTGCCCGAACAAGGCCGATTGCTGGTCCCCCGCCATGCCGGCAATGGGGATGTTCTTGGCTGTCAGTATCCGTTGTGTGATACCATAGACCTCGCTGCTCGATTTCACAAAAGGCAGCATCAGCCGTGGAATGTTGAATAGTTTCAGCAGGTCTTCGTCCCAGTCCAGTGTTTCGAGATTCATCAGCATCGTGCGCGATGCATTGCTCACATCCGTAGCATGTACCTGGCCCTTGGTGAGGTTCCATAGCAGCCAGCTGTCCACGGTGCCAAATGCCAGCTTACCTTCCTCGGCCATTTTCCTGGCACCGTCCACATGATCCAGGATCCACTTGATTTTGGTAGCGGAAAAATAGGCATCGATCACCAGTCCCGTTTTCGACCGGACCATCGCCTCCAGCCCTTCTTTTTTCAATTGGTCGCAATAATCGGCCGTCCTCCTGTCCTGCCAGACGATGGCATTGTACACGGGCATTCCGCTCACCCGGTCCCAAACGATGGTGGTCTCTCGCTGGTTGGTAATGCCAATGGCATCGATATCCTTTACTTCGAGGGATGCCCGCGTTATTGCTTCCGCCGCTACGCCCAGCTGTGAACTCCAGATTTCCATCGGGTCGTGCTCCACCCAGCCGGGTTGGGGATATACCTGGCGAAACTCCTTTTGAGCAACGGAGACGATGGACCCGGACCGGTCGAATACAATGGCGCGGGAACTGGTGGTTCCCTGGTCGAAGGCGAGTATGTGATCAGGCATATTGGTTGACGGTTGACAGTTGACGGTTGACGGTTGACAGATAATGAGCGCCTTTCCGGCCCTACGACAACCAGGTTACCTTACGGGAAAATATGTAAAAAAATCATGAAACGAGGAAACATGGATCTGCCCTCGTACCGGTCAATGGCTAGAGTAATAGGCGAAATCCCACGCCCAGCAGGCCGGCCTGACCGTTGTTACCCACGCTGGTAAAGGCATTGAAACTGCTGGACTTCAGTTCCGGCGTCTGTCCATTGGCATAGGTGGTGGTGGACTGGTTGTAGCCGATGCCAAACAAACCGGGCAAGGTGAGTTCCACATGAAAACGTGGAAACAGCGCATAGGCGATCCCCGGGGTCACGGATACCGACCCGCCGATGCTGGTGGATTCCCGGTTGTCTGCGCTATTGGGAAATTCAGCCTCTCCCTGGCCCCAGCGAAAGTCGGCATTGGCCTGACCGAAGAAAAAGAAATCCTTTCCCAGGTTCTTATACAGGCGATAGAAAACACCGGCGCTGTAGTCCTGGCTCTGTTGGGTACCGGTTTCAGTCCCATTGGAAAAATCTTGCGTGGAGAAGCCGGCGGAAACCTGTCCGCCCCAGACACGGTTATCCCGAATCGCCTTTCCCGCCGAGAGCTGGATATATGTGCCATTGTTTTTCTGTTCCGAACTGCCGCTGGTGGTTTTGTTAGCGCCAAAAGACAACTGCCCACCCAGCAGCCAGCTGCCTTTTTTCACCTGGGCATGGGCAATAGAAATCATAAACACAGACAGGACGATACAAAGTAGTTTTCTATTCATAAAAAGGGTTTTGTGGTGGAGACACCAAACAAACGGATTTTGATGTTAACAAAAATGCAATTGATTATTTTGCCAATCCACGAACCATGAACCATGAACCATGAACCATGAACCATGAACCGTGAACTGTCAACTGTCAACTAATTACTATCTTGCGGCCATGGACAACTTTGTCGTTTCCGCGCGGAAATACCGGCCCCAGAATTTCTCCACGGTTGTGGGGCAGGAGCATATCACCACCACCCTCAAAAACGCCATCAGGCACCAGCAGCTGGCGCATGCCTTCCTGTTCTGTGGCCCGAGAGGGGTGGGAAAAACCACCTGCGCCCGCATCCTGGCAAAGACCATCAATTGCGAGAACATTGGAGAAGACGGTGAAGCCTGTAACGCATGTACGTCCTGCGTATCTTTTAACAATGGCAGTTCCTTTAATATTCATGAACTGGATGCGGCATCCAACAATTCAGTGGATGATATCAGGGCGCTCACGGAACAAGTGCGTTTCGCACCGCAAGCCGGCAAATACAAAGTGTATATCATCGATGAGGTACACATGCTCAGCGCTTCGGCCTTTAACGCTTTCCTGAAAACCCTGGAAGAGCCGCCACCCTACGCGATCTTCATCCTGGCCACCACGGAGAAGCACAAGATTTTACCCACCATCCTTTCCCGCTGCCAGATCTTCGACTTCAAGCGCATCACTACCAGGGATACCGTGCACCACCTGGAAGACATCATAAAAAAGGAAGGCATAAAAGCCGATAAAGCCTCCCTGCACCTGATCGCCCAAAAAAGTGAAGGCTGCATGCGCGATGCCCTTAGCATCCTTGACAAGATCGTGAGCTTTACGGATGGGAAGCTGACATACGCCAATACGCTCGAACACCTGAACATACTCGACGAAGACTATTTTTTCAGGCTCCTGGAATTCCTGCAAAAGCAGGACCTGGCCGGGGCCATGCTGCTTTTCGACGAGATAAACCGCAAAGGATTCGAGGGTGAAACCCTGCTCAACGGCCTGTCTGAGTTTTTCAGAAACCTCATGGTTTGCCAGGACGAGCGCACCCTGGGTCTGCTGGAAACCGTGGAAGGGTTCCGCGAGAAATACGCAAAAGCAGCAAAAGAAGTTTCCCTGGCATGGCTGATCAGCGCCATCCAGATCCTCAACGAAGCGGAGATTAATTTCAAACAGGCACGCAATAAAAAACTGCACCTTGAACTCACCCTCATCCGACTGGCTTATATGCAACAGGCTCTCGAATGGAGCGGCGGAGAAGGTGAAGCGGTAAAAAAAAAGCGACTTGACAGCGTTAAACCGGTGAGCTTCCGGCAGATCCCGCCCCTTCGGGTGAAATCCGCAGAGGCAAAGTTGGTGATAGAAGAGAAGTCGGATCTTAGATCTGAGAAGGTAGAAGTAGAAAAAAAACCAGCGATCGCTGGAGAAGAAGCGACGCTGCCGGCCAGGCAGTTGCCATCAGCGCAGGGTTTGGGCGCCGCCAACGGCTCACTTCCCACTTCTCAGATCTCACATCCTACTTCCCAAGCCCCACTTCCCACTTCTCAAATCCCAGATCCTACTTCCCTCACCCCCAAACCTACCCTTGGTGCCCTTCAGAAAATCCGCAAGGAAATCGGGAAAAAAAGCAGGGCCGGCACCGAAGAATCCGTTCCGTTAACCGATGAAAACCTCCGGCAGGCCTGGGAAGAATATATTCAGAAGCTCACCGAAGCCAAGAATCACACAACGGCCACCAACCTCAAACTGGCCGAACTGGTGATTACGGGCGATCTGAATTTTGACATTTATACGGCCACCAATATCCAGCTCCGCTTCATTGAACAGGAAAGGGGCGGGCTGATCGACCATCTTCACCAGTTTTTCAGGAACCGGATGATCACCTACCAGGTCCTCCTCAAGGCAACCGAAGGGCCAGTGGAACCACAGGAAAAGCCGCTGAACAAGCGGGAACAATTCCAACTGATGGTGGAGCAATACCCCCTGATCAAGGAACTCAAAGACAAGCTGAACCTGAGCCTGGACTAGCCCTGCCCTGTCAAATCATCGCCCCTGCAGACAGCCGGCAACCTGGTACCGCCCACCTTGCCGGGGCCGGCTTGGAATTGGGCTTTTTGCCTTAATTTCGACCTTCCAAATTTCAATTACCCATAAACTGACCCCGCATTATGGCCGAAGTGATCAGAATGCCCCTCCTGAGCGATACAATGACGGAAGGAAAAATCGTCAAGTGGAATAAAAAGGTAGGCGACAAAGTGAAAAGCGACGATGTCCTGGCTGATGTGGAAACCGATAAGGCCACCATGGAAGTGGTGGGCTATGCAGACGGCACATTGTTGTACGTTGGTGTGGAAGAGGGTAATGCCGCGAAAGTGAACGAAATCATTGCCATTGTTGGTAAAGAAGGGGAAGATTATAAGTCGCTCCTCGGTAGCGCGCCCGCATCACCTGCTGCGGGTTCAGGGACGGCCACTGAAAGCCAGCCGGCTTCGGCTGTTTCCACGAACCATGAACCACCAACCACGAACCGAGCCACCGTGACGGCAGAGCAGCTGGGCGTTACCGTTATCCGCATGCCGCTACTCAGCGATACTATGACGGAAGGTAAAATCGTGCAGTGGAACAAGAAAGTGGGCGATGCCGTGAAGAGTGACGATAACCTGGCTGATGTGGAAACGGACAAAGCAACCATGGAAGTGGTAGGCTACACGGATGGTACGCTGCTGCATATTGGCGTTCCTGCCGGACAGGCCGCCAAGGTGAACGAAGTTATTGCCATCATCGGAAAAGCAGGAACAGATGTCAGCCCGCTCCTGGGTAGTCTTTCAGCAGTTGCCAGTCAGCAGTCTTCCGTCGTGAGCCAACAGCCGGCAGCGGCACAGCCAGCAGAAGGCGCAGCCTCTCACCTCTCACCCCTCACCTCACCAGCCTCCCCGGCCGCTGAAAACGGCCGACTCAAAGCCTCCCCGCTGGCCAAAAAACTGGCAGAAGAAAAAGGCATCGATATCCGCCAGGTACACGGATCAGGCGACGGCGGCCGGATCGTGAAAAAAGACGTGGACAGTTTCGTACCCTCGGCCGCACCGGTGCCGGCAGCAGCCGCAGCCAGCCCTTCGGTTTCTAAGCCGGTCATCGCCGCAGCCCCTGTTGGCGAAGAAGGATATTTTGACACGCCCAATACTTCCATGCGGAAGACCATCGCCCGGCGCCTCGGCGAAAGCATGTATACAGCGCCGCATTTCTTCCTCACCATGGAGATCAATATGGACAATGCCATGGCCGCACGCGCGCAGATGAACGAGGTGAGCCCCATCAAGATCTCTTTCCAGGACATGCTCATCAAGGCCTGTGCCATGGCACTCCGCCAGCATCCTGCCGTCAACAGCAGCTGGATGGGCGATTTCATCCGCACCTACCAGCACATTCATATCGGTAGCGCCATCGCCCTGCCCGAAGGGCTGATCGTTCCGGTAATCCGCTTTGCAGACCAGAAATCACTTTCCCAAATCGCAGCGGATGCCAAATCACTGTACGATAAAGCGCGCAACAAGAAAATACAACCCAACGAATTCAGTGGCAATACGTTCAGCATTTCCAACCTGGGCATGATGGACATCGATGAATTCACCGCCATCATCAACCCGCCCGATTCCTGTATCCTGGCCGTAGGCCGGATCAAGGAAACCGTAGTGAAAAAAGGAGACGGCTTCGGCGTTACGAATGTCATGAAAGTCACCCTCAGTTGCGACCACCGCAGCGTGGACGGCGCCGTGGGCGCTGCCTTCCTGCAGACCCTGAAGAAATTCATGGAGAACCCGGTGACGATGCTGGTGTAGTTTTACAAGATGTGCTTCTGAAATAATGGCAATAGCCAGCAAATCACATTCAGGCCGCCGCCTAGGCGGCCTTTTGTATGCTCAATGGTGTTATTTCTTCAAATGAATTCTCCAACTTAATGCCTGAGAAATAGAAAAATGAAAACACCCATTGAAAGCAAATCTCAACTATAAGACGGCGTGAACCATAACTTAAAGCACGATCGACAGAAGAAGTATGTTATTTCGCGAACTCCCATGTTCTCAGCCAGCCCATTTGCGCGTTAATTGATCCCGCGTCCTCAAAAGCAAGACTATCGGCCGAAATGAATTTTATCCTGACCCTGTTAGGCCCTATTTGCAGGCTGTCGCTCGTAAAAACCTTCCACTTCTCCGACAGCAATATCCCTGCACCATAATCCGGCCTCGCGAGACCTGTCAACTGGTCCTGCACTTTGTACAAACCGGGTACGTTATCCCATAACTCAGTGGTGAACTCCATGAAGTAAACATCGCCCACAGGCGTACTGATATATTGCTGTTTGCCTAGACCGTCATACCGATATTCTTCCAGGAATGACTGCCGCAGGTACCACTTGCCTCTCAACGCCTGTGACACTTGGGGGTACAGATCTTTTTCCCCTTCGGTTTCATCCTTGGAACATGAGTATAAAATGGAAATGCATGTAGCGAGGAGCACAAGGTGTTTTTTCATGGGTGCCGATAATGATTTGAAAGTAAAGGTATCCCATCCGAACCAATTTCGCAACCTGTTCAGCTGGAAAGATTGTCGTGAATTCAGTCGGGAATCGAAACCTGAAAACACCAGAAGGAAATCTCACCGCTTAAATTAATCCTTCGCCTGTCAAACCAAAAAACCGATCTTCAATACATCCCGAATCGATGCAGGAATTGTATATATTTATTCGATAACCTGTATGGCTCATTAAATGAATGTATTTATTATGATCATGAAAAAAATCTTACTGTGCACACTGTTTGCCATTCTAATAGGCCCCAGTGCCATGGCACAAGCCTCTAACAAAGAACTCCGTCACGTCGTGATGTTTGGCTGGAAGGAGAACGCGGATACCGCGTCCATCGGTCGGATCATCAAAGCATTCCGTGCTTTACCCGGCCAGATCAAAACGATCAAAAAGTTTGAATGGGGCGTCAACAACAGTCCCGAAAATCTGAACCAGGGCTTGACGCATTGTTTCCTGTTAACTTTTTCCAGTGAAAAAGACCGCGATGCCTACTTGGTAGACCCTGTACATAAAGCATTTACACAACTGCTTCCTGGTATCCTGGACAAAGTGACCGTGCTGGACTACTGGGCGCAGCAATAAAGAAATCAGCTCATTTCAACTTCATCCACAAGTAGGTATACTGCAGCGCGCTGGCCTTGGCAGTCTGTTCATTGGTAGAGGCGCCGGCATGCCCGCCTTCGGTGTTTTCATAATACAGCACGGGATAGCCCATGTCTATCATCTTCGCGGCCATTTTGCGGGCATGGCCGGGATGCACCCGGTCGTCCCGCGTGGAGGTATAAAATAACACTTCGGGATAGACCATGCCTTTTTTCAGGTTCTGGTAGGGGGAATATTTCTGTATATAAGCCCATTCCTCCGGCTTATCCGGGTTCCCGTATTCACCCATCCAGCTGGCCCCGGCCAGCAGCTTGTTGTAGCGCTGCATATCGAGCAGGGGCACCTGGCAGACCACGGCCCCATAGAGCTCCGGTCTTTGCGTGAAAGCCACGCCCACCAGCAGGCCGCCATTGCTGCCGCCCATAATGCCGAGGTGCCTGGGGCTGGTGATCTTCCGACTCACCAGGTCTTCGGCCACGGCGTGAAAATCGTCGTAGACGCGCTGGCGGTTTTCTTTCAGGCCAGCCTGGTGCCAGCTAGGACCAAACTCGCCCCCACCCCTGATGTTTGCCAGCACATAGACGCCGCCTTCTGCGAGCCATGCAGTTCCAGTTGTTCCGGAGTAAAAGGGCAATTCAGGCACTTCAAAACCGCCATACCCATACAGGAGGGTGGGTTGTTTGCCATCCCTCGACAGGTTCTTATTATGCACGATAAAATACGGGATCATCGTACCGTCCTTCGACCTGGCCTGGTACTGCTCAACCTCCATCCCGCTGGCATCGAAATAAGCCTGCAGCGCCGTGTGAGCGCGTATCGTATTCTCTTCGGCATCACCCTGGTAGAGGGTGGACGGCGTCAGGAAATTGGCATACGTGAAGAAATAGAGGTCGCTTTTTTCATCTGCTGCTCCCATGTAGATGGCACCGTTATCCGGGGCATTCACCTTCTGGCGCGTCCAGGCACCATTTGAAAAACGATACGTATACAGTTCATTCTTCACGTTGCGCAGGATATTGACGAGGAGACAATGCTGCGTGATGGATGCCTCGGCCAGGCTGGATCGCACATCCGGCTGCCAAACCAGTAGCGCTTTCTTTGTGCCGGCAATCAACGCCGGGTAATCGAGGCTGACCAGGGAACCCTGCTTGAACGTGGCAGACCCAACGGTCCAGTCGCTCTTCAACCAAACCAAGGCCTGGTCTTGCATGATCCCCAGCAGATCGGCATCCAGGGGGATGCCTATGGGCACCGTTTTATCGTTGATCCATGCATGGTACTCATGGGTGTAAAAACTCAGGCTTCTGCGAATCAGCACATGGGTCCTTTCTCCATCGCGCACCACATAGCCCGTATTAGCCACATCCGCTTCGGCGCCTTCGAAAATCAACTTTGCCGATGCAATCAATGTCCCCCGCTTCCATACTTTCACCTGCCTCGAATACCCTGAACTGGTCATCGTACCCGGGCCGAAATCAGAGGAGACAATCAGCGTCTGATCGTCCACGTAACTGGCCCCGCCTTTGGCTTCAGGCATCTCAAATCCGCCCGCTACAAAGGATCGGGTGTTCACGTCAAACTCCCGGATCACCACCGCATCTCCCCCGCCTTTGGACAGGGAGACCATAAAGCGGGTATAGTCGGGGTACAGGCCTGCGGCGCCTTTATATACCCATTTGATATTGT
>JALOMP010000261.1 GCA_025455365.1 Chitinophagaceae bacterium
CGCATACATATCCCATGTATTCATGTACGAGGGATTTGGGCTGGCGTCTTACCTCTTTTGTTCGCTATTCTTCGTACTGGGCGCCAACCTGCTCTTTGCCCGGCAGATGTTTTCCGTATCGCGGAATATCAAGTACCTCGTCTCGGGCCTGGTTGTGCTCAGTGTCAGTTTTGCGTTCCTGTTCAGTGGCGCTTCTTTCCGCTGGGGCGGCGAAATAGGTAACCAGATGAGCCAGTGGCTCACGGGTTTCATAGGAAAACTCGGTACAGCGGCACTTATCATCGTTGCACTCCTGTCCTATGTCATATGGCGATTCAACCCCGCTTTTAACCCGCCGGATACGGCAGCATGGAAGGAAAAGTTACGGCGGAAAAAAGAGGCAATTTCCGAAGCGGCTGCCGGAGCGAAGGAGGAAGAGGAGGCGGTTCCGGTGAAGGGTAATCGCCGCAACAGGCTGAAAGCAGAAACCGCCGCACCGCTGGAATTGGCGGAAGATGAAGAGGAGGAGGACGTTGAAACGGGTCAACAGGAGCTCACCCTGGTTGAAAAGCCGGAACCAGCCATGGAACACGCGCGCTACCAGCCACCCATAACCGAAAATAAGCCGGTAAAACTGACACCCGCCCCGGCGGATTCCCCGGCGGTTCCGGCCAACGCCCTGCCGCTTGAGATAAAAGCGCCCCAGGAAGAATCAGCGCCGGACAAGATTGATGAAGCGTATGCAGACAAGGACGTAAAACTAACGCCTTACGACCCGGTGCTGGATCTGCGGGATTATAAATTCCCCACCCTCGATCTCCTGGAGCAATACAGCGGCGAGAAGATCGTGATGGATCCCACAGAACTGGAGACCCACAAGAACCAGATCATCAATACGCTCCGGAACTACGATATCGAGATCCAGAAGATCTTTGCTACGGTAGGCCCCACCGTTACCTTGTATGAGATTGTGCCGGCTGCCGGCGTGCGGATTTCGCGGATCAAAAATCTCGAGGACGATATCGCGCTCAGCCTTTCCGCATTGGGTATACGAATCATCGCCCCAATTCCCGGCAAAGGGACCATCGGTATTGAAGTGCCTAATGTGAAGAAGAGCATTGTGAGCATGAAGACCCTGCTGGCCAGCGATAAATTCCAGCACAATCATTTTTCCCTGCCCGTGGCACTGGGCAAGCGCATCGATAACGAACATTTCATCGTGGACCTGGCCACCATGCCCCACCTGCTGATGGCGGGGGCTACCGGCCAGGGTAAGTCGGTGGGCGTGAATGCCATCCTGGTGTCCCTGCTGTATAAAAAACATCCTTCGCAGCTGAAATTTGTGCTGGTGGATCCCAAGAAGGTGGAGCTCAGCCTGTACCGGACCATTGAAAAGCATTTCCTGGCCAAGTTGCCCGGCGAAGACGAATCGATCATTACCGATACCAAGAAAGTGGTGCATACGCTGAATGCACTGTGCATTGAAATGGATAACCGGTACGACCTGCTGAAGGAAGCCAGTTGCCGGAATATCCGGGAGTATAATGAGAAATTCGTATCCCGCAGGCTCAACCCGGAAAAAGGCCACCAGTACCTTCCTTTTATCGTGTTGGTGATCGACGAGTTTGCGGACCTGATCATGACCGCCGGCAAGGAAATCGAAATGCCGATCGCCCGCCTTGCGCAGTTGGCCCGTGCCGTGGGTATCCACCTCATCATCGCCACGCAGCGACCTTCCGTGAATATCATCACGGGTACCATCAAGGCGAACTTCCCGGCAAGGATTGCGTTTAAGGTTTCATCGAAGGTGGACAGCCGTACGATCCTGGACACCGGTGGCGCCGAGCAGCTGATCGGTAGGGGCGATATGCTGATTTCATATAACGGGGAAGTCACCCGGTTGCAATGCGTATTCGTGGACACGCCCGAGGTGGAAAGGGTGGTGGACAGCATCGGCCGGCAACGCGGATATCCGCAGGCTTTCATGCTGCCGGAGTATATTGATGAAAAGGAGATGGAGGGAAGGGATTTCGACCTCGGCAACAAGGATCCGCTATTTGAAGACGCGGCCCGGCTCATCGTACAAAGCCAGATGGGGTCTACCTCTTTACTGCAGCGCCGCATGAAACTCGGCTACAACCGGGCGGGCAGGTTGATGGACCAACTGGAAACAGCCGGTATCGTGGGCCCCAGCCAGGGCAGCAAAGTGCGCGACGTGCTGTATAAAACCGAAGCCGAACTGGAACAATTCCTCGAAACCATGGCCTAAAAGTTTCGTTAATACGTATTTTCGGATCAAACCCCCGGGGTGTTTTTCCCCTCTAATACCCAAATACGCCCAAACCGGCTCAAAACTGTCATGATGAAAAAAATTCTCCCTGTTTTTCTTAGCTGTACCCTGTTTTCCATCGTTGCCCTGGCCCAGGCCCCCAAAGGAATGGGTAAGAGCGACGTTGAAGCCAAGAAAATCCTGGACGCGGTAAGCGCAAAATTCAAGACCTATAAAACCGTCAAAGCCAATTTTACCCTGAAAGTGGAAAATGCCCAGGGAAAGGTGCAGGGCACCAAAACCGGGAATGTCCAGATGAAAGGGACAAAGTACCGTGTCAGCATCACCGGCCAGGAGATCATGTCAGACGGGAAAACCGTTTGGACCTATGACAAGGCCGCCAACGAGGTACAGATATCCACCCTGGACAACAGCGCGGGCAACCTTACCCCGCAGAAATTGTTTACCAATTTTTACGACAAGGATTTCCTCTACGTACAGAACGAAGATGTGAAGCGAAACGGTAAGACCTACCAGGTGGTGGAGCTCACGCCCATCGACAAGACAAAGCCATTCTTCAAGGTATTGATAGAGGTAGACAAAGCCAACAGCAATATCGCTTCCACCAAGGTCTTTGAGAAAAACGGTAACCGCTATACCTACGCGGTCAGTTCCATGACCCCCAACCAGGCTATTGCGGATGATGTATTTGTATTTGACGCGAAGAAATACCCGGGGGTGGAAGTGATAGACTTGAGGTGATCGAACTTAACTCACTTCCCACTTCCGAAATCGCAGATCTCACTTCTACTTGCCCCAGCGGTAGGTTGAAATATCAAAACCCGCAAGATCCAGTACCCGGTCTACCACGGTCATGGCTACCTGCTCGATCGTTTGTGGCCGGCTGTAGAAAGAGGGGGTTGCCGGGCAGATAATCCCGCCGGCGAGGGTTACGGTTTCCATGTTCCGGATATGTACCAGGTTATAAGGGGTTTCCCGGACCACGCAGATCAGTTTGCGGCGTTCTTTGAGGATCACATCGGCCGCACGGGTCAGCAGGTCGTTGGAGATGCCCCCCGCGATCCGTCCCAGGGTACCCATGGAACAGGGGATGATGATCATGGTGTCATATTTCCCCGAGCCTGAGGCGAAGGGAGCGTTGAAATCGTTCCGGTCGAAATTGAGATATGGATAACTATCATAGGAGTCATCGCCCAGTTCGGTCGTCCATACATCCCTGGCATTGTCAGACATCAGCAGGGACACTTCATCCCATTGTCCCTTGAGATGGGCCAGCTTGTCCAGGATGCCCTTGCAATAGACCGCTCCGCTTGCGCCGGTGGCCGCGATGACTAGTTTTCGCATACAATTGGTACTCGTTTTGCCCGTTGTCCTGTAAATAAACAAAATATGAGGCAGAAAGTTAGGAATATGCTCTGGTTGCTGGTTGCCTTGCCTTTCCTGCAAGCATATTCACCGGATGGCCGTTACCATGATGTCCAGGAACCTGGCGGGGTCAGCAATACACCTGGCCCTGTGCTGCCCGCAAATTGCGTGGACGGTACACTGCCAGGAAATGTGGGTATCGATCCTCCGGAGAAGGAGAAGATACAGTGGATGACCTTGTCCCAGGCACAGGCAAAGCAGGCGCAAGCGCCCAGGCCTATCCTGATCGACCTGTATACCGACTGGTGCGGATGGTGCAAGGTGATGGATAAAAAAACATATGCACAATCGGACGTGGCCAAATACATCAACGAACATTATTACCCGGTTAAACTGGATGCGGAAGGAAAGGAGTCGCTGACATGGCGGGGCAGGTCCTTTGGATACAACGCCAGTGCACGCATTCATAACTTCGCCATCTTCCTCACCAACGGCCAGCTGTCATTCCCCCAGACAATTTTTATCATGCCGGGCGATCAACAGCCACAGGCCATCCCGGGGTACCTTGAAGTGAAGGACATGGAATTGCTCCTGAAATATTTCGGCGAAGGGCATTACGGGAAGACACCATTTCCGGATTACCAGAAAAAATTTTCACATTCCTGGTAGGCTACATACAATAAAACGATTTAAGCCCCCGTTATAGATTCGGTTTTTCATAGGATATTGGATTTAAAACGGGGCTGGATTTCTATCCTGGCCTCTTTTTTTTTTATAGACATCGTTCGTAGTTATTACGCCATGGTTGGCGGCCCCCCTAAGGCCACATTTCCTCCTTCCCCCTCAAAAAAAATTAGAGAACCAAGCAACATGCAGACATGTTCTGCTGTCTTAGTATTGGTTTTTCATAGGATATTGGAT
>JALOMP010000262.1 GCA_025455365.1 Chitinophagaceae bacterium
GTACAATGGGGCCGGATCCAGACTCCGACACACGCCCGTGATAAGGTTTGGCTCTCCCTGGAATCCCCTGCTTCATTGTCGGCCATAATGGTCTTAGTCCATAAAAATACCATCATACAAATTAACAGAACTAACCATCCTCTTCTTTGCGGCAACCCTTCATACACAGGCCCAGCAATCCCGCATCTGGACCAGTGAACAGGCCTGGGCATGGCAGGAAAAGCAGGGCTTCCGGGTAGGCGCCAATTTCCTGCCCAGCAGCGCCATCAACCAGCTGGAGATGTGGCAGAAGGAAAGCTGGGACCCGCAAACGATCGACAAAGAACTCGGCTGGGCCGAAGCGATCGGCATGAACGTCATGCGTGTGTACCTGCACGATATCGCCTGGGAGGTAGACCCCGAGGGTTTCCTGGACCGCATGGACCGGTTCCTGGGCATCGCCGATAAGCACCGCATCAAAATCCTCTTCACGATATTCGACGACTGCTGGAACCCGGACGCAAAGGCCGGCCTGCAACCCGCGCCCAAACCCGGCATCCACAACAGCGGCTGGGTGCGCAGTCCCAACAAGACCCTGCACGATAACATCGCCGGATACCCGAAATTAGAGCGATACGTCAAGGCCGTGCTCACGCGTTTCAAGGATGATGCCCGCATCTACCTCTGGGATCTTTATAATGAACCGGGCAACAGTGGGTATGGCATGAGCTCCATGCCCTTGTTGGAACAGGTTTTCCAATGGGCCTGGGCCGTACGACCTTCACAGCCGTTGAGCGCGGGGGTCTGGTTCCAGCAGTTCCCCGACCTGAATAAGTTCCAGTTACGGAATTCCGATGTGATCACCTTTCACAACTACGATGACACCGTATCCCTCAAGAAAGCACTCGACAGCCTGAAATCTTTTGGCCGGCCGATGGTCTGTACCGAATATATGGCAAGGACCAGGGGGAGTCGCTTTGAAACACACCTCCCTATTTTCAAACGCTACGGCGTCACCGCCATCAATTGGGGCCTGGTGGCCGGGAAGAGCAATACCATTTACCAATGGGACACGCCCATGCCCGACGGTTCAGAACCCAAAACCTGGTTCCATGATGTGTTCCGAAAAGACGGAACACCTTATTCCGCTTCGGAAGTGGAAGCCGTCAGGAGAGCAACCGGGAAGAGCAGGAAAGAATGAGTCGTGAGGTGTGAGTAACGAGGATATTTAATTGATATTCTTCTCCCATTGAACTTTTATTTGTTACTGCAAATATCCCTGAGAAAGATGATGGCTGTCAATACGGCCAGGATTACCGGAGCGGCTGTTACTTTTTGCTTTGGTACCGTTGTTGAAATACTGCAATTGTACGGCATTCCTTTTTTGGGAAAGACGTATGACCCGCTGGACATTTTGATGTACGGAACAGGTGTTGTGGCAGGAATTATCATTGACCTGACAATTATTGACAAATTTGAAAAAAGAGAAAATACATAATCAAACCAACCCCATATGCCATCCCGCCTGTTATTCATGATAGCCCCGATGCTCAGCTTCGCATCATCGACGGCGCAGGAAACCGATACGATCATATATTCCGTCATTATGGCGGGACAGGTAAAGGGATTCCATAAAACCTGGAAGCAGCCGGATGGAAGCTACCGCCAGGCATATCAATATAATGACCGGGGCCGTGGAGACAGTACGGTGACGGATTACCGGCTCGATGCATCCGGCTTTATCACCAGGCTGGACATGAAGGGCGTGGACTATATGAAAAGTCCCGTTCATGAACAATTTGAGAACAGCGGAGGCAAAGCACGCTGGGAAAACAATGCGGAGAAATCCGCCGCAACGGTTTCCTCACCCGCCTATTATATGGGTCTGAAGACCAACGCCGGACCTTTCCCGGAGACCCTACTGCGCCAGGGCGGGAAACTCTCCCTGCTCCCGGTGGGCACGGCCGAGGGAAGGATCATCCATCGCGGTGAATTCTCCGCGGGCGATAAAACCCTTACCCTCTCCCTGCTTTCCATTTCCGGCTTGTCCCTTACACCGGTCTATACCTGGGTGGACGAGGAACAAAAGGAATTCGCCCAGGTAAGCGACTGGTTTACGACTATCCGTCAGGGTTATGAATCGTTCGCGCCCCGGTTGCTCGCGGTTCAAAAGGAAAAAGACCTCGCTTTCTATGAGGGTCTCAGCACTACGCTCCGCAAAAAGCCTGCCGGAGGCGGCTTATGCATACGCGATATCGCCCTCTTCGATGCCACCACCGGGAAAATCACACCCCGGGCCACGGTATGGGTGGAAGGCAGAAACATCAGCGCCGTTCATATCGGAACGGCACCCGCCACCCCTTCAGGATGGCAGGTAATTGACGGCAGGGGTAAAACCCTCTTGCCCGGCCTGTGGGATATGCATACCCATATGAGTGATAACACGGAGGGCATACTTCATCTCGCGGCAGGCGTTACCAGTATCAGGGATATGGGCAATGGCGATGAATTACAGAAACGGATAGCCGATATCGCCTCGGGCCGCCTGATCGGCCCGGACGAAGCCGTTGTCAGCGGCTTCATCGACGGGGCGGGCCCCTATGCCGCCCCTACCGGCGCCCAAATCAAAACACTCGAAGAAGGAATCGCCCATATCCGCAGGTATGACAGTCTTGGGTTCAGACAAATCAAGCTTTACAGCAGCATCAGGCCTGAATGGGTGAAGCCGATGGTAGACGAAGCCCATAAAAGGGGCATGCGCGTTTGCGGGCACATCCCCGCCTACATGACGGCCACACAGGCCATCGAGGCCGGATACAACGAGGTGACGCATATGAACATGCTGGTACTGAATTTTTACGGTGACACGATCGATACCCGGTCGACGGGTCGTTTTACCATCCCGGCACAGCGTGCGGCAAGCCTGGACCTCGATGGTGAAGCCATGCGTTCTTTCATCGCCCTGCTGAAAAAGAACAGGATCGTGGTTGACCCCACCCTTTCGGTCTTTGAAACCCTTTTCACCGCCAGGGATGGCGTGCCCGACGCCGTTTTCAAACCCGTTGTGTCACGCTTTCCAGCGCAATTAAGGCGAAACCTCCAGGCGGGTGGCGGCGGCCTGCCTGTGCCTGACGGCATGGATGCAACCTACCGTGCATCCTTTACAGCCATGCTCGGTATCCTGAAAAAACTATACGACAACGGCATCACCATCGTTGCCGGGACCGATGGCTTCGCGGGTTTCACCCTGCACCGGGAGCTCGAACTGTATGTGCAAGCAGGTATCCCGCCGGCCGAAGTACTGAAGCTCGCTACCCTGGGTGCGGCCACCGTTGCCGGGCAACAGGATGTCAGAGGCAGTATAACAAAAGGCAAGATCGCCGATATGGTAGTGGTAGAAGGCGACCCTGCCCGGCAAATCAGCGATATCCGCAAAACCGTGCTGGTAGTGAGGGACGGCTACCTTTATGATGTGAAATCCTTATACGAAGCCCTGTCAATCAGCAAATAATGCCTGTCCATACAATGCCTGAAATGAACGATATACAAGACAACGGGGCGCAGGCCGGTCGCTTGTCACACGGGCGCTTCGCGCACAGCCTCTGCCTGGCCCTCTGCATTTTGTTCTTGTCAAATGCCGCACTCACCCAGCACGTAAAGCGCTTCCTTCCCGGGGAGGTTTCCCTCCTGCCCGGTTCGCCCTTCTACCACGCGCGGCAGAAGGACAGCGCCTATATCATGCTGCTGGAACCCAACCGGCTCCTGTATCGCTTTTATAAAAACGCGCACCTGCCGGCTAAAGACTCCATCTACGGCGGATGGGAAAGCGAGGGACTGAGTGGGCATACCCTCGGACATTACCTCTCCGCCAGCTCCCTGCTCTATGCCAGCTCGGGGAGCATGGCCGTCAAGCAGCGCATAGCATATACCGTTAGTGAACTTGCGCGCTGTCAACAAGCCCGTGGCACCGGGTATGTAGGCGCCATCCCGAACGAGGACAGCATCTTCGCCCAGGTCTCACGCGGACAAATCCGTTCCTCTGGCTTCGACCTAAACGGCGGCTGGAGCCCCTGGTACACCGTGCACAAGGTCTTCGCGGGACTGCTGGACGCGTATACCTATGCCGGAAACACACAAGCGCTGGAGATCGCCAAAGGGCTGGGTCGATGGACCTGGAAGACGATCGGTCACCTGCCGGATAGCACACGCCTTAAGATGCTCAACTGCGAATATGGTGGCATGAATGAATCGCTTGCCAACCTCTATGCCATCACGGGCGACAGTCTCTACCTCCGCACGGCAAGACTGTTCTACGATGAATTCGTCATGGGCAAACTCGCCCAGCGCATCGATCCCCTGCCAGGCAAACACTCCAATACGAATGTACCCAAGGCGATTGGGGCTGCACGGCTCTTCGAATTGACCGGGAATCCGTCCGACAGTACCATCGCGAAGTTTTTCTGGGCGTCGATGGTCAAACACCACACCTATGTGATCGGTGGAAACAGCAATTACGAGTATTGCGGGGATCCGGATAAACTCACTGACCG
>JALOMP010000263.1 GCA_025455365.1 Chitinophagaceae bacterium
AAACAGACCAAATAAAAGAAAGACAATATACACAATACTAAAGAACTCTCCAAAACCGATAAATCCTGACAAACGGACTATGCGAATCAAAAGCTCAAACAGGACACGCAGATCAAGGGCTTCAAGGAGCCTGATGTATATATGAATATGGGCGATGCCTATCGCAAGAAGCAGGATGGCGGCGGGGCCGTATCATCCTACCAGAACGCGCTGACGGTAGACCCCAAATATGCCGCGGCGAAGTACAAAGTGGCTAAAATTTACCTGACCCAGGGGAACGACCAGAAAGATATCTTCCTGAAGAATTTTGAGGAGGCGATCGCCCTGGATCCCAATTATTCACCGGCGTATTACGACCTGTATGCCTATTATTTTGCCCGGGACGTTAACAAATCAACCCAGTATTTCAATAAATACAAGGAAAACGCGGATAAGGGTCCGGCCCTCGATTATGAAGAGGCCAGCCTGCTCTTCGCCGGGGGTGATTTCAAGGGCGCCATCGCCAAGGCAGACCAGTTGCTGGTTTCCCAAGGTGAGAATGCGGATGCCCGCCTGTACAGGCTGAAAGGGTATAGCCATGAGAAATTGGGCGATTCCCTGAATGCCGTGAAGGACATGGAAACCTTTTTCGCCAAAGCCCGCCCGGACCAGATTGTAGGCGACAACTATGTGATGTTGGCCATGAACTCGGCAAAATTCCCGGAAAGGCAGGAAAGGGTTGACCATTACCTGAACAGGGCGATCGACAATGACACTTCCCTGGTCAACCGGATGGATTATGCCAAAAAAGGCGCTGATTTCTTCAAGAAAGCAGGCAACCAGCAAAAAGCCGCGGAATGGATGACCCGTGTGGTACAATTGAATCCCAACCCGGGCAAAGTGGATTTATACAATGCCGGTTTCGAAAACTTCAAGGCAGCGAATTACCAGCGTGCGGACAGCATCTTCGGTCTTTATAAGACCAAGTACCCGGACGAAGTCTACGGCCACTACTGGAGTTTTCGCTCCCGCTCCGTGATTGACTCCACGATGGAGGCGGGCCTTGCCGTTCCAGATTGCCAGCGCTTTATTGAAGTGGCTGAGTCGGACAAGGTGAAGAATAAGAACACGCTCATCACGGCTTACGGTTATATGGCCGGTTATAATGCCAATGTAAAAAAGGATTTCCCGGCAGCCATCGGCTACCTCGATAAGATCCTTGAAGTGGATCCGGCGAACGCGGATGCAACCAAAAACAAGGAAATCCTCCAGAAGGCGATAGGGAACAAGGGAAGTGCCACCGCGCCGGCCAAACAGGGCGGCTCCGCGGCCAGGCCGGCAGGAACCAGGTAAACAAACCGGATGTAGAAATTACTGACAGGCAGGACGCCCCCAACTGAACATAAAGGGCCTCCTGCCTGTCTTTTTGTTTTCTAGGCCTGCTCCCTTATTTTTGCGCCACCAGAAAGCCCATAACCATGCCGTTATTTCATCTCCTTCAAACTCCGGTATCCGATGCGGCCTCTTCCATAAACAGCTCTGGTGATTATTTCCCGATCGGTATCCAGATCATTTTCGCCGTCCTTTTCGTGGTAGGCATGATGGTACTCACCCATTGGCTGGGGCCCAAGCGATTGACAAACGACAAACTACAGACCTTCGAAAGTGGTATCGAGCAGCAGGGTAATGCCCGGCAGCCGATAGCCATCAAATATTTCCTGGTAGCCATCCTGTTTGTGCTGTTTGATGTGGAGGTAATTTTCTTTTACCCCTACGCGGTGAATTTCAGGGGACTGGGCTGGGAAGGTTTTCTTGCCGTGGGCATGTTCGTGGGGCTTTTCCTGGCAGGTTTCATCTACATCATCAAAAAAGGCGCCCTACACTGGGAAGATTGATGAAAAAAACCGCACAATACAGGCCCTGCTCAACCAAGCTGTTCAAGGACTGTTATCTAGGTAGCGCTTGTTCGTCACACACTTCAAACACAAGACACTATGTCACGCCCGGTAAGATTTAATATACTGAAGAAGGAAACCCAGGATTGGGGGATCAACAAGGTGGATATGCCGGAGGGGCATATGGGGGAAGGTTTTTTTGCCACATCCCTGGATAAGGTGGTGGGCCTGGCACGCAAAAACTCCATCTGGCCCCTTCCATTCGCTACCTCCTGTTGCGGGATCGAATTCATGGCAACCATGGGCGCCAACTACGACCTGGCCCGTTTCGGGTCCGAGCGGGTTGGGTTTTCTCCCCGCCAATGCGACCTCCTGATGGTCATGGGTACCATCGCCAAAAAAATGGGGCCGGTGGTTAAACAGGTGTATCTTCAAATGGCTGAGCCGCGCTGGGTCATGGCCGTAGGCGCCTGTGCGTCCAGCGGCGGCATTTTTGATACCTATTCGGTACTGCAGGGGATCGACCAGGTAGTGCCGGTGGATGTGTATGTACCCGGATGCCCGCCCCGTCCCGAAGCGATTATTGACGGCGTCCTGAGGATCCAGGACCTGGTGCATAACGAGTCCCTGCGTCGCCGGAATGGAACACAATACAAGGCGTTGCTGGAATCTTATGGAATACAGTAAAGTTAGTTCATAGTTCATTGTTCGTGGTTCATGGTCCACGACGTTTCTGTTCTGATACGTACCACGAACCATGAACCATGAACGACGAACAAAAAAGTTGACATCGTGACAAACGACTTTATCAAACAAAAGCTAACGGGCAAGTTCGGCGACCTGCTCACGGAATGGTCCGAACCCTACGGCATGCTTACGGTTACGGTTCCGCGTGAGATGAACCTGAAAGTCCTGAATTTTTTATACGATGAGCCGGAACTGGCTTTCCGCTTCCTCACGGATCTTACCGGCGCGCACTACCCGGACCGCGTGGGGGAAGAATTAAGCGTGATTTACCACCTGCATAATCTTTCGGAAAACACGCGCATGCGCGTCAAACTGTACGCGCCCGTTGCCCAGCCCGACGTGTATACCGCTACCGGCCTTTTTTCCGGCGCCAACTGGATGGAACGGGAAACCTACGATTTTTTCGGGGTTAATTTCCTGGGCCACCCGGACTTGCGCAGGGTGCTGAATGTGGAAGAGATGGATTATTTCCCGTTACGCAAGGAATTTCCGCTGGAAGACCAGTCGCGTATCGACAAGGACGATGAGATGTTCGGTCGTTAAACGGCCCGACTAAAACCAACATATGTCTGATCATCAACATATCAAATTACCAGAGGGGTCGATAGGCAAAACTACCACCACCCTGAATCTTGGCCCCACCCATCCCGCTACCCATGGGGTGTTCCAGAATATCATGGAACTTGACGGTGAACGGATCGTGAAGACGGAGCCAACCGTGGGGTATATTCACCGGGCCTTCGAAAAGATTGCGGAGCGCCGCCCCCTGTACCAGATCACCACCCTGACGGATCGCCTGAACTACTGTTCTTCCCCGATCAACAACATGGGATGGCACCTGACCTGCGAGAAACTGCTGGGTGTCAAAACGCCCAAGCGGGTGGATTACCTGCGGGTGATTATCATGGAGCTGGCCCGGATATCAGACCACCTGATCTGCAACTCCATCGTAGGGGTGGACACCGGTGCATATACGGGTTTCCTGTATGTGATGCAGTATCGTGAGCTGATCTATGAGATTTACGAGGAGGTCTGCGGTTCCCGGCTGACCACCAATATGGGAAGGATCGGTGGCTTCGAACGGAATTTTTCGGACGCGGCCTTTCAGAAACTGGAGCGATTCCTCCGGGAGTACCCGAAAGTCCAGAAGGAGTTAGAGAATCTGTTTACCCGCAACCGCATTTTCATGGACCGAACCCGGGGTACCGGGGCGATTTCGGCGGAAAGGGCCCTGAACTACAGCTTCACGGGACCCAACCTGCGTGCTGCCGGCGTGGACTATGACGTGAGGGTTCATTCGCCCTATTCCTCCTACGAGGATTTTGATTTTGTCATACCCGTTGGAACCACGGGCGACAATTACGACCGCTTCCAGGTGCGCAATGAAGAGATCTGGCAGTCGCTCTCCATTATCCGCCAGGCCTACGAAAAAGTGCAGTCGTTTAAAGGGACCGAAGCCGAAGTATACCATGCGGATGCGCCGGAGTATTACCTGCCGGAGAAGAAGGACGTATATACGAAAATGGAGGCCTTGATTTACCATTTCAAAATCGTGATGGGTGAAACGGAGATTCCGGTTGGCGAAGTGTATAACAGCGTGGAAGGCGGTAATGGTGAACTGGGCTTCTACCTCGTGAGCGATGGTGGAAGGTCGCCTTTCCGCCTGCATTTCCGGCGCCCCTGTTTTATTTA
Organism: Chitinophagaceae bacterium; assembly: GCA_025455365.1. Taxonomy (GTDB): domain Bacteria; phylum Bacteroidota; class Bacteroidia; order Chitinophagales; family Chitinophagaceae; genus Pollutibacter. The sequence goes on from JALOMP010000263.1 coordinate 4,314, forward strand.
TTACCAGGCTTACCCGGAAATCGTGAAGGGCAGCATGCTGAGCGACGCCATCATTACGCTGAGCTCGCTGAACCTGATTGCGGGAGAGATGGATGGGTAAAGGTTCATGGTTCATGGTTCGTTGTTCATGGCCATGACTCGGACATTCACTACGAACCACGAACCACGAACCATGAACCACGAACCACGAACAATTTGGATATGATCAAATT
>JALOMP010000264.1 GCA_025455365.1 Chitinophagaceae bacterium
CTCCAGTTCCCTGATATTGTCTACGACGGTATTCTGTGAAACGATCCAGTTTTCATCATTCACGCGGATATTTCCACCCGGCGTTATTGAATTGGCGCGCGCCAGAACCGATATAATTTCATCGGGCGAAAGGTTATAGTTCCTGACCTTATCCGGATCTATCTTGATCACCACCGTTTTCTGGTTCCCGCCGAAAGGAGGAGGGGCAGAAACGCCGGGCAGGGTCGAGAACATGGGTCGAACCTTGAAAAGTGCCAGGTCCTGTATCTCGCTGAGCGACCTGCTTTCGGAAGTGAATACAAGTTGTCCCACCGCCACACTGCCCGCGTCAAACCGTGTAACAAACGGTGGTACGGTGCCAGGCGGCATGAATGCGCGGGAGCGGTTGACATATCCAACCACTTCGGCCATGGCCTGGCTCATGTCCGTACCTTCCGTGAACTGAATCTTGATCAGTGCTGCACCCTGGATAGAGCGGGACTCCACCATTTTAACGCCTGTTACATACAGGAAATGATATTCGTAATAGGAGGTCACAAAGCCTTCCATCTGCTCGGGGGATAAGCCGCCATAGGGCTGTGCTACGTAAATGGTGGGCAGGCCCATGCGGGGAAAGATGTCAATTTTCATCGACCGGAGCGAAAGCCAGGAGAAAAAAAGGATGGCCATGAACGCTACCAGAACGGCCACAGGACGTCGCAGCGCAAGATGCAGAAGTCGTATCACGGCGTTATTATTTAAGCTGGTTATAGAAAATGGCAAGGTCTCCACGGGCGGCCGCTTTCCGTAAAAGCGCTTTCCAGGCGGCCGCGTATGCCAGTTTATGGTCGGTCTCCGCGCGGATAAGGGTATACTGTGCCTGCAGCAGGTTTGAAATATCCGTTAATCCTGATTCATAGCGCGATGCCATCGCCCGGTAGGCGTACTGCGCAGATTCCAGCAGTACAGGACTTTCACCAGCCGCCTCCAGCGCGTTGATGAATATCAATTCCGATGTTTCCTGTTGTTTTTTCAGTAGCAGGTTTGTTTCATTCAGTTTTTCCTGGGTGGATTCGATCAGGTAGTCCTGCTGCTGTACCTGCGCCTTTATCTTTAAGGTTTGTAAGAGGGGCATGCTCAGTTGTACCCCCACGCCGTAATTGTACCGCTGGAAACCGAGCCCATCCGTTGACTTGATATCGCCCGTATAGGAAATCCCGGATCCCCTCGCATAGGCTGTGGCCCAGACCCCCAGTGTAGGCAGCGTTGTCTTTGACAGTATTTTTTTCTTTGCTTCACTGTGTGCCAGCGTTGCCTTGTAACTGTTGATCATCGGGTGGATCAGACTGTCTGAGGAAATGCCGGGTACGGGCAGCCTGGAGAAGAAAAGCGTATCGTCCAGCCCGATCACGCTGTCCGTGGCAAGCAACTGTGAAAGGTAGATCCTGTATTGCTCCTTTTGCTTCCGGCTGTTAATTAATTCAACCCGCGCTTTGGAAACCTCCGCGCGCAGCATGGCAGAATCAACACCGGGCCGCATTCCACTGGTGACCAGTGGATAGGTCGATTGCAGACTGGTTGTCGCCCGCTCTATGTTCAGCCGGTGCAGCTTTTCCACTTGCGCGGACGTAAGCAGGTCAATATAGGTACTGATGACTTCCAGTTTGTGCAGAAAAATGCCCTGGATGGCGTCTGCTTGTTTCAGTGAAACCATGGCCGCTGCGGCGCCTGCCTGGGCGTCACGCTGTCCAAAAGTGACTGCCTGCCAGTTGAATACCAGGCTGGCGGCACTGCCGAACACGCCTTCATATGCATTCCCCGAAGACGGTGGCCCGCTGATGGGCACCAGGTATTGTGGATATGCCATACCGGTGATGTTGTTGAATGTGGCATAATCCAGTTGATAAGCCGCATCCAGCGAAGGCCTGTACGCAGCGTTGGCGGCATCCACCCCCTTCCGGGCTGCCTCAATTTCCATGCGCCGGGATTTGATCATGGGGTAATTTGTTTCGGCAACCTGAACCAGGCGCTCCAACTGGCTGTCCTGGCCCTTCACCGAAAGGGTGATAAAAGGGTCTACAGACAACAGGACGATTATATTCAGAACCATGAAATGCATTCTCCGAAAGGGAATTCTAGCCATGGCAGCGATATTTTGTATGTATATGTAAAGTACCAATTCCTGTTTTTGAAGGCTGATTAAAAATATGTTTCCTGATCACATGGACCATTGGCTTCGCATCTAATGATGAAACCAGTTTGATGTCAATTGGATTAAAAACCTTCTTCAATCCCCATCCCAAACAACGCAAAGTCAAATTTTACCGGGTCCCCCGGGTCCAGCCGGCGGAGATTGGCCGTGAGTTCAAGGGCGGCCTGCCAGTCGGTCTGCTTGCGTGTCAATAGGCCAAAACGCCTGGCTACCCTTGCTACATGCAGATCCACCGGGCAAACAAGTTGGGATGGGCGAATGGATTTCCAGATTCCAAAATCCACGCCGCAATCGTCCTGCCGTACCATCCAGCGCAGGAACATGTTCAGTCTTTTACAGGTGGATGAACGGTCTGGTGTGGCCACGTGTTTGCGGGTGCGCGCGGGCATGTCTTCGAGCGCAGTGAAGTACCGGTAGAAGCCCGCCAGGGCGTTGCCGGTATCGGTATCGCCCGGGTTCATCCAGGTGCCGAAGGCGGACTCCAGCGTGGTGTGATCCATGGCAGTTGTTATACGGGGATGAATACCTGAATAATGCGCGTGCAGGAAATGCACGAAATAGAGCAGGTCGGTATCGTTAAAGGTTCGATGTGTAAATCCCAGTAATTTTCGAAGATCAGTTTCACGATGGTGCAGGACGAAGTCCAGGGGTGCATCGTCCATACGTTTCATGAGCTCGAGGGATTTGTTGATGATGGTGGTGCGGTTTCCCCAGGCAAAGGTGGCCGCGAAGAAACCCGCGATCTCCCTGTCCGCCTTCCCTGTATAGCGGTGCGGGATGCTCACTGGGTCCCGCGCGATAAATGCCGGCCGGTTAAACTGCTCCACCCTCCCTTCCAGGAAGGCCCTGAGATCCGGCTTCGGTTTTTCGCCCGGTTTTTGTTGTTTTAGTATAGTTTCCATCAATATTTCGACAAGGCTCCTGAGCCCTGGAATTGGGACCGGCTACCTTTGTGAAGTTCCATTTTTCCCCCTAAACAAAAGCATATGAAACAGTTTCTTCTATTATGCGTCGTGGCGGCCTTTGGCTTGTCTGTACAGTCCCAGGTCTTTAAGGATGCTTCAAAACCCATTGATGCGAGGGTAAAGGACCTGCTGTCAAAGATGACGGTGGAGGAGAAGGCCGGTCAGTTAAACCAGCTGAACGGCGGGCAATTCACGGGTCCGGCCCTGAACGATCCAGGGCAGAAAGCCAAGATGCAACTGGTGCGCGATGGGAAAGTGGGCTCCATGCTGAATGTGATTGGGGCGAAGGAAACCCGGGCCGTCCAGGAGATCGCCGTGAAGGAGAGCCGCCTTGGTATCCCGATCCTGTTTGCCTATGACGTCATTCATGGATACAAAACGATTTTCCCCATTCCGCTCGCGGAAGCCTGCAGCTGGGACCTGGCAGCCATTGAGAAGAACAGCTCCGTAGCCGCCCGTGAAGCTGCCGCCGGGGGAATCCACTGGACTTTCGCGCCAATGTGCGATATCAGCAATGATCCCCGATGGGGCCGGGTGATGGAAGGCGCCGGGGAAGATCCATGGTATGGCGGGATGGTTTCGGCTGCCCGTGTCCGTGGTTTCCAGGGGAACCTGGGTTCGGTTGATCGCGTCATGGCCTGTGTAAAACACTATGCCGCCTACGGTGCCGTTGAAGCCGGTAAGGAGTATAACCATGTGGATGTATCCCGTATCGCCCTGTGGAACAAATACATGCCGCCCTATGAAGCCGCTGTGAAGGCAGGTGCCGCAACCGTCATGAACGCCTTCAACGTATTTGAAGGCGTACCGGCAAGCGGTAATAAATACCTGGTGGCCGATGTCCTGAAAAAGCAATGGGGATTTAAGGGGATCGTGGTGAGCGACTGGGCTTCCTTTGGCGAAATGATTGCGCACGGCTATGCCGCTGATGAGAAGGACGCCGCGCTGAAAGCCATGCAGGCGGGCAGCGATATGGATATGGAAGCCCAGGTATCGTATAAGAATATTCCGGCCCTGGTGAAGGAGGGTAAGGTGAGCATGGCACAACTGGACGATGCCGTGGGCAGGATACTCCGCGCGAAGTTCATGCTGGGTTTGTTTGAGAACCCGTATAAATTTTCAGACGAACAGCGCGAACAACAGGCCCTTTTCACGGCGGCCAATCGCGCGCAGGCCCGTGAAGCCGCACGCAAATCGATCCTGCTCTTAAAAAACGAGCGATCGGCGCTGCCGATCGACGTGGCGGGAAAGAAAATTGCCGTGATAGGATCTTATGCGGACAGCAAAGACGATATGTTTGATTTCTGGATCGCACAGGGTAACGCGAAGGATGCAGTCACCCTGCTGGAGGGATTGCGCA
>JALOMP010000265.1:0-4505 GCA_025455365.1 Chitinophagaceae bacterium
GCGTTGAACGCATAGCCAATCTTTGTAATGTCAACCAACGGGAAACACCACCCCCTTTAGAAAACAACCCAAACCGGTGACCCTATGAACAGGATGATGCAGTGAAAACTGATGGAAGCTGCAACAACTTTTCCGCAAAGGCACCCCTGCATGATTGACACAACCTCTGACCTGACAACACAAAAGAAGCCCCTTCCACGCCTCAGGAAGGGGTTCTTCTTTTAGCCATCCTGTTGCCTGTTTGCTTTTGCTGATTCCTTCGTACATTCCGATCCCAATTACATCATCATGAGAAAACAGTTCTTTTTAATCCTGCTGGCAGGAATGGTTATGCCTGCCATCGCGCAAAAGAAGTCGGCACAACAACCGGCGCCGGCCGCGCCCAATTCGGACTCGATACTGTACAGCAAGGTCAAGTACCGGCTGGTGGGACCCTGGCGGGGAGGCCGCAGCGCCGCCGCTACCGGCAGCTATCGCCAGCGTAACACGTTTTATTTTGGCGCCACGGGAGGCGGGGTATGGAAGACTACCGATGGTGGCAGCAACTGGAAAAACATCAGCGATAAATTTTTTGGCGGTACCATTGGTGCGGTAGCCGTGGCCCCTTCGGATGAAAATATCCTCTATGTGGGTGAAGGTGAAAATACCATGCGTGGTAACGTAGCCGAAGGGCTGGGTGGCATATGGCGATCGGATGATGGCGGCCGTACCTGGCGTAACCTTGGCCTGAAAGAAGGTAGGCATATCATCCGGATCGTGGTGCATCCCCGTAACCCGGACATTGCCTGGGCGGCTGTGATGGGACACCTCTTTGGCCCCAACGAGGAGCGAGGTGTTTATAAGACCACGGATGGCGGGAAAACCTGGCGTCGTACCCTCTTCGTAAACAACCAGACCGGGGCAAGCGACCTGGTGATGGAACCTGGAAACCCGTCTGTTTTTTATGCCGGCACCTGGCGGTTGATCCGCACGCCCTACAGCCTCGAAAGCGGTGGGGAAGGCAGCGGCCTCTGGAAGAGCACCGACGGCGGCGAAACCTGGACCAACCTGACCTCCAAAAAGGGACTGCCCAAAGGAGTCTGGGGAATCGTTGGCGTAGCCGTAGCCCCTTCAAACCCGGAAAAAGTGTACTGCATCCTCGAAAATGCCAACGGTGGTTTGTATTCCAGCGCGGACGCGGGGGAAACCTGGACTTTGCAGAGCAGCGACAACAATATCCGCCAGCGAGCCTGGTACTATACCAAGGTTTTCGTGGATCCGAAAAACGAGAATACCGTCTATTGTCCCAATGTGGGTTTTATGGTAAGCCGGGATGGCGGGAAAACCTTTCAAAGCCTCCGCACACCGCATGGTGATCACCATGATTTGTGGATAGATCCGGAAGATCCCCGGCGCATGATTGTGGCGGATGATGGCGGTGCACAGGTGAGCTTCGACGGCGGCAGCAACTGGAGCACGTATATGAACCAGCCCACGTCACAGATCTATCGTGTGTCTACAGACAATTCATTCCCATACAGGATCCTGGGTGCCCAGCAGGATAACTCCACGATCCGTATCAAATCTTCTTCTTACCGTTCGGCCATCACCGACGAAGACTGGGAAGAAACGGCCGGCAGTGAAAGTGGTTATGTGGTTGCCGATCCCACCAACCCCGATATCGTATATGGTGGCAACTATGGCGGTTACCTTTCCCGTCTCGATCATCGCACCGGTGAAAACCGGGCGGTAACGGTATGGCCGGACAACCCGATGGGTGCAGGCGCCGATGTGCAGAAGTACCGTTTCCAATGGAACTTCCCCATATTCTTTTCGCCCCATAACCCGAAGCGTTTGTATTGCGCAGGCAACGCCCTGTTCATGACGGAAAACGAAGGCGCCAGCTGGACACAGATTTCCCCGGACCTGACCACCAATGACAAATCAAAACAGGCTTCCAGCGGCGGCCCCATTACCAAGGACAATACGTCCGTGGAATACTATTGCACCATTTTTACGGCAGCGGAAAGTCCGATGGAAAAAGACCTGCTCTGGGCAGGCAGCGATGACGGGCTCATCCATGTTAGCCGGGACGGTGGCAAGAACTGGGAGAATGTAACCCCGGCGGGTGCGCCTAAGTGGATCATGTGGAATGCGGTGGAGCCCGATCCTTTCAAAAAAGGCGCAGCATATTTCACGGGTACAAGGTATAAGAGCGATGACTTTTCGCCCTATATCTACAAGACCGAAGATTATGGCAAATCCTGGAAACTGATCACCAACGGCATCAACAAATTGCATTTCACACGCGTCATGCGTGCCGACCGCAAAAAGCCCGGCCTGCTATATGCCGGTACCGAGTATGGCATGTACATCAGCTATAACGATGGACAGAACTGGAAACCATTCCAGCTCAATCTGCCGATCGTGCCGATTACGGACCTGACCATCAAGAATAATGACCTGATCGTTGCCACACAGGGCAGGGCTTTCTGGACGATTGATGACCTCACCATGGTACAACAGGCGGATGCGTCCATCCTGGAGAAAGACCTGCATGTGTACCCGGTAAATAATCCCTATCGCATGATGTCTGATCCCTATGCCGCCTACCGGCCGCAGCCCGTCAACGCAGGTGCTAACCCGCCAAGAGGAGCCGTGGTGAATTATTATGCGGGCAAGGCAACGGACAGTACAAAGGGATCCATTACCATACTGGACAAGAATGGCAGAACCGTGAAAACCTTCGCCACCGATAGCAAGGAAAACAAACTGGAGATTGCTCCCGGCATGAATCGGTTCACCTGGGATTTGAAATACCCGGAAGCCGAGAAAGCCGATGGCATGATCCTTTGGAATGGAACGCCCGCTGGCATCATTGCCCCTCCGGGAAAATATACGGCAAGGATTAAAGTAGGACAGGACTCTGCGGATGCCCCTTTTGAAGTACTTGCAGATCCAAACTATGCGATCAGCCAGGCGGACTACGAGGCACAATTCGCATTCCTGCAGCAGGTGCAGGGCAAATTTAATGAAGTGCAAAAAGGCGTAAAGGAAATCCGCAGCACGCGTACACAGATCAGTGATTTTGTGGCAAGGCAGGGAAAGGATTGCCCGAAAGAAGTCAAGGACATGGCGGACAATATCAGCAAGCAACTGACGGCCATCGAGGAAAAGCTGCACCAGACCAAGGCCAAGAGCGGACAGGATGTACTGAATTACCCGATCCGTTTAAACGATAAACTGGGCGGGGTATTCGATGCGGCCAACAGCGGGAACATGGCCCCGAGCAAACAGGCCAGGGATGTGTATGCTGACCTGGCTGCACAGGCAGATGCCGAGTTGGGAAAGTTGAAAACCATTATGGATCAGGATATTCCGAAATTCAACCAGTTGGTGAGGGAAAAATCACTGCCGGTGATCAGCGTAAAAAAAGACTAGGAACGGGTAGAATTACGCTGTCCTGGAATCATTTCTGGCACAGTTTTAAAGGCGGGTAGGGTATATCCCTGGCCCGCCTTTAACATTAAATCCATTGGTTATGAAAAAAATCTATGCAACCAATTTCGGAATCTGCCTGGCGATGATCCTTGCTTTCTATGCCGCTTTTTTCTGGCTCGCGAAATTTATCACGGCACTCTGACAGGTACTCACAGTAAGGCATACCCTAAAAATGGGGGTATGCGCGGACGTGGCACTAACCTGCCTGAACCAGGCGCATGCATACACGTGGGAAGTAGGCTTACAGTTGTTTGCCGGATGCATCCAGTTTGCGAACGCCGGTGTTTCCCCCGCCCTGCAGGTCGAGCCGGTGTGGCTGGTTGGTTTTCCAGGCGCCCCGGGTGAAATCCGGAATATCCACGGTGCGTGATTTCTTTGCAACCGATTGTTCACTCAACGGGCCGATGGCGCTCCAAAGCGCGGCATCATATACGTCCTGGTCCAGTGGAAGGCCGTTGCGCAGACAGTCGATCAGCCGCCAGTCCATCACGAAGTCCATGCCTCCATGGCCTCCTACGTTTTTGGCGATTTCACCGATGTGTTTGATGAGCGGGGGCGTATATTTTTCTTCCATATCCTTGAACTCCTCCGGTTTCAGCCAGCTGTGTCCGAAGGCGATGCGTGCGGGCGAAGGCCATTTGCTGGCCGCGCCTTTTGTGCCGCTGACCAGGTGGATCCGGGAGTAGGGGCGGGGCGAGGTGACATCATGTTGCACCATCATGGTCTTTCCTTTTTCCGTGTGGATCAGTGTCGTGTTCATGTTTCCCCGGTATGGTTTGTCCACAAACTGCTTGTAGAAATCATCGCCCGAAGCTTTGTCCCTGGCCATGGCATTCATCTGGAAATCGTTGGTAGACATGGAAACAAGATGGTCCATGCGGTCTCCGCGATTGATGTTCAGGCATTGTGCGATGGGACCCAGGCCATGGGTGGGGTATAGGTTGCCGTTGCGGGTTGCGTTTTCCTTGAGACGCCACATGTCCGCGTAACCGTCTTTGGCAAAGTTCAGGTCTCGCAGGTCATGG
>JALOMP010000265.1:4511-5270 GCA_025455365.1 Chitinophagaceae bacterium
AGGTCATGGATATAAGCGCCTTCCGCGTGTACCAGTTCACCGAACATCCCGTTCCGGGCCATATTGAGGGTTAGCATTTCAAAAAAATCGTAGCAGCAGTTCTCCAGCATCATGCAATGCTTCTTCGTCTTTTCCGAGGTTTCCACCAACTGCCAGCATTCTTCCATCGTAACGGCGGCGGGAACCTCCGTAGCGGCATGTTTGCCATTTTTCATGGCATGAACAGCCATGGGCGTATGCAGTTTCCAGGGGGTGCAGATATAGATCAGGTCTACGCCATCCCATTCGCAAAGCGCCTTCCAGCCATCGTTTCCACTATAAGCCCGGGCCTTGGGCAGTCCCGCCTTAACGAGGATCTGCTGGGCTTTCTCCACCCGGTCCGGGAATTTGTCGCATAGTGCCACAACTTCCGCGCCTTCAATGAAACACATCCTCTCCACAGCTCCGGGGCCACGCATGCCCAGGCCGATGATGCCGACGCGAACCTTATCCATTTTAGGGGCGGCAAAGCCGCTCATATTGGAGTGGACGGTTGACAGTTGTCGGTTGACGGTAAAATCATTTGCTTCGGCGGACAGGCCGGTTACCAAGGCGCCGGAACCAAGGGTAAGATTGCGAAGGAAATCTCTTCTGTTGGTGGACATATGCTAAGGGGTTTGTGGTGCACAAGATATGAAAGTTCATGGTTCATGGTTCGTGGTTCATGGTTCATGGTTCATAGTTCATGGTTCATGGTTCGTGGTTCATGGTTGTCGGTAA
>JALOMP010000266.1 GCA_025455365.1 Chitinophagaceae bacterium
CATCATCCAGGTAGTAGTATATTTTGGCCAGGTTGAAACTGGCCGCGAAAAATATCTTGCGTCCGTTTTTATCCGTGGACCCGGCATACATTTTCTTCACTTTATTGAAGTAATCAATGGAAGGCTTCATTTTCTCCCTCACCTCATCCAGCGGGTCACTCGGGGTCATCAGCATCATTGCCTGTCTGAAACTGATCCATGCACGATGAAAGCCCTCATGATCGGGATGTTTGCGTTTATTCAGAATCCACAAAAAATCTGAAACATGGCTCTCCGTATACCCGTAGTTACGGGTCAGCCACTGGCTCAGGTTGTTCACCACCTGGTTCATTGTTTGCTGGTTCAGCTGGTTCAGCAAACCAACAAAACCAAAGATGGAAGAGGCGCGTGCCTCCGCTTCTGAATTATATTCCGGGCTGGAATGCGTCTGCCTGTTGCTGCGCGTAGCCAGCACTTCCTGTTGCAAGATGTTGCCTTTGTAGTCTGTCATGCTCCAGCGGGCTGCGTAGGAATACCGGACCTGGTTGCGGTAAGCCTTGCGTTCCCCAATTTGCTTTCCGTCCTTATCCTTTATGGGATAGACTTTTGTAACCATTTCCGTGCCCTCGATCAGCACGTCTTCCATGTTAACCTGTATATGCACATGTGCATCGTATGGAAGCTGCCTCCATCCTTCAATGACCAGGCGGTTGATCACCTCATCCTGTCGGCTCAGGGTTTTCATGACCTGACCGGTTTCCACGGTAACGGAATAGGTCCTATAGGAGGTATCCAGGGTTTGCAGGGGAAGATTTCGATATCGTGCCGTAAAATTGAAACGGTCAATATCTGCCTTCTGGGCATGGATCGCAGGAGCCGTTGCCAGGAAAAGAAGGGCGGTGAGCAGTTTTCGCATGACGGATCTTTATTATAGTCATAACGTCGATCTCCCTACCCCTAGTCTGCATGGATGATTAATTTAGGTGGATTTGACAGGTCTGGCAAGGGTTTTGATATGATATTCAACAATTTTCTAACCCCCACCGCCGTTATGCAAAAAAAACTTAATCCTTCGAGCGACATGAAAAACGCTGACCGTCCCTTTCTCCTACTGATATTTGTTGCCATTACGCTCCTGTACACGGTGATGGCCTTCATCAGCTAATATCCTGCCAGGCCTGGTCTTCCCGTCTGCCATTCGGATAATCCGCTAATTTTGCCTCATGTCAGAAATGTTGACCATCAGGGCCATAGAACCCGGAGACAATGCGGAACTGGCCGGCATTATCCGAAACAGTCTCGCAGAATTCGGTGCCAACAAACCCGGAACAGTTTATTACGATCCCACTACGGATGACCTCTTTAGCCTGTTCCGGCAGGAAGGCTCACGGTATTTTGTAGCCGAAGAAAACGGCATGATCCTGGGAGGTGCCGGCATTTTCCCCAGTCCCGGCCTGCCTGCAGGCACCTGTGAACTGGTGAAAATGTACCTGCGCCCGGAGGCCCGCAGCCGGGGGCTGGGCAGGAAACTCATTTCCATCTGCCTCGATGAAGCAAAGAAACTGGGTTATGCGAATGTTTACCTGGAGACCCTTCCGGAGCTTGCCCAGGCGGTAAAAACATATGAAAAATTCGGTTTCCGGTACCTCAATGGTCCCCTGGGTAATACCGGGCATTTCGGATGCAATGTCTGGATGATCCGCGAAAGCGGCGCCTGAATCCTCATTGCTGGCTTATGGGCCGCAAAAAGTGCTCTACTTGCTAAGGGTTGACCGGACCTGTTCTGCCTGGTGGCGGTTGATGTAAACCTGGAAACCCAGGCGAAGGCGGAGACCGCCACTGCCTGCCTCATCCGTCACTTTTGAATGGGCATACCCAATAAGTCCGTCCAGCGCTACATTCTCGTTGATAAAGAACGCCGCTCCGCCGCCAAGAAACCAGTTAAAAGCGTCTTCCGTACTGGAACCGTTGGTGGTGGTGAATTTGACTTTCTCAAAAGTCATATCCCCGGCAAAAAAAGGACGAATCTTGTTCTCCGTGAAATAGTACCGCACAAATGGCCCGATTCCGAACGATGTGGATTTCAGAGCGCCAAACTTGTTGTATGAAAAAACCAGGTTGCCGCCAAACACCAGGTTATCCAGTAAAAAATAACCGGCATTAGGGCTGAATTGAAAAGTGGTACTGTTTTTTGCCGTGTTAAGATCCAGCAAGCCTCCCACGAGCCAATCCCCCTTTTCCGTTTGCGCCTTTCCTGCCAAGGACGATAACAACAGCACCAGGATGAGAACAGGCGTAAGATTCGATAATCGGTTCATAAAATGAATTATTCCGAAAAATACGCCTTTACCAACTTCCATTAAGTCATTTTGCGAACTTCATACAAGGGGCTGAACAGGTAAACTTTTCCGGAATCCACTTCCACGCAGCGGATTCTTTTACGCAGGACATCTTCGCGCCGGAAAGTCCTGCCGCCCCGGATTTGAAAAATGGCCCCCTTCTGCAATTCCTCTACGGAAACGATATCATCCGGTCGCTGGTCGTACCGACGCAACACGCGCATCAGCCTGTCGTCTGCACAGGAACTGGCAGCGGGATTGTGCAGGGAGGCTTCCAGGGCCTGGCGTATGTCCTCCGGAAAGAGATGGTGTTGCAGGAAAAAACGCAGCAGGTCCGCAAACTGCTTTTTCCATTCACGGCCATGGCTTTGCACCCGGTTACCATAGTGCTGGAATGTAAGCAGGTGGGCCAGTTCATGCAGCAGGGTGATCAGGAAAGCATGTGGATTCAGGTTCCCGTTAACGGAAATGCGATGGTTTCGGTTAGGGGTGGCGTGTCTGTAATCACCCAGTACCGTTGCGCGCGACCGGGTGATGGTCAGGTGTACCTTATGATGCAGCAGAAACTCGGAAACCATTTCAAAACTACCCTCGGGCAGATAACTACGCAGGGCTTCAAGCGGTGATTCGTGCTTAGGCATTCTTATTCAGGCGGGATAACTTCAGAAGACCCCTGGTTTCAACAAATGTATAGACCAGGTATAAAAACATGGAGCTGATCAGGGATGCTTTATTCACTTCCGCTTTTTGAAACATGACATAGCCGAACACTAGTCCGGCCACGAGGATTAGTTTCAAGAGAAATGAACCATATACCGATTTCAGGAAACCGGCCGTTGTGGAGGCCTTCATCCCCTTATACAGGATGTAAAAAGAGAAGAATGTAAGGGTGCAGAGAACCAGGTTGGAAATGAGCAGCAGGTCCACATCGAAACCACTGCGTTCCAGCCTGTTGCGAAAAACAATGGCAAGGGCGTTCATACTCACAAACAACAAAAACATGGGCATCAGTGATTTCCTTACGGCCATAATGGTTCAGGGGGGTTAGTAACGCATGGTATAATGCATTTCAACCCCGCAAAGGTACATGAAGGCCAGGGAAAAAAAGGCCGATTATTTGGCGATGGCCTTGGGATATTCTTCGGTATCCATTTCCACAACGCTGGCTTCCTTGCCCATGTGGCACTGGCCGTTGAACGTGACGGTAGGTTCAATCTGAAGTTTACCGGCACGGAGATTCCCCCGAATGATGGCAACCCCGCGAAGGTTCAGTAATTCCGTCACATGGATCTTTCCAGTGACTTTGCCAAGGATGTCCGCCTGCTGGCCTTCGATATCGCCTTCTACGACACCGTCCTGGCCAATCAGCACCTTGGCGGTGCAGCGGATATTGCCTACCAGGGTGCCATCTATACGGACATCCCCGCTGCTGACGATATCTCCCTTGATGGTGGTGCCTGCGCCAATAAGGCTGTTCCCGCCCTGGGCGGCGGAACCTGAGTCGGATTTGGATTTTGCGTTGAACATGATGGTAGTTTTTATTGGTATGGAATTCTGTCAGTCTTCGGACTTCTCCACCTCGGGCATATCCAGCATCATCGTGTCCAGTTTATCCGGCACCCGGCCCGCCAGCACATTCTTCACATTATCCCAGTACGCTTCTTTATAGCGGATTTGCGCTTCCAGGGAATCGGCCCTGATCTTCAGGTTGGCCATCTCCCTGCGCTCCGCCTGCGACCCGTAACCGGGAATGTAATATTTAAGCGGCGTGAAGACGATCAGCGCCACCGTCAGGCCCACCAGCACCACAAACATGGTGCAAAGGGCAATGTATACACTCAGCCGGCTTAACTTAAACGTCACAACCTCCTCGTAAGTATCATCGTTCATGACCACCAGCCGGTAGCGGTTCCGCAATCGCTTCAGGGTGGTCAGTTCATCGGTCAGTTTAGCCATGGGCCATCATTTTAGTTTCAATAATCTTGCCGCTTTTGCCGCCGGTCGAATTAACAACAAATACCGGACTACCGGACAGGTCTGGCATAAAATTTTCTATATGGTACCGAACCTGTTAAAATTTGGTTTTTCCGCTGGAGTGTAACGCTGTGTCTCCGATCCGGGTAAATTTTTCAAACACGATATTATGATCATCTGGATTTATTCCAATCCCGGTATC
>JALOMP010000267.1 GCA_025455365.1 Chitinophagaceae bacterium
CGGCCTTGGTGCCATGCTGGAAATTGTGCATTTCAAACACCCCCATCGGCCCGTTCCAGAGAATGGTCTTACTCTTGTGGATCACATTGGCAAACTGTCCGCATGCATTGACTCCGATATCCAGGCCCATCCATCCTTCCGGGATATGGCCGGACGGAGCGGTGGAGGTATTGGCATGGGCGTCAAACTTGTCGGCAATCACAGAATCCGAGGGCAGGTGGATATTGACGCCTTTCTTTTCCGCTTTCTCAAGGATGTCCATCGCTGTTTGCAAACGGTCCTCCTCGCAAAGGGAGTTGCCGATCTGGCCTCCCTTTGCCTTAAAGAATGTATAGGCCATGCCGCCCCCGATAATGATATCTGTAGCACGCTCCAGCAGGTTTTCAATGATGAGGATCTTGTCAGACACTTTGGCCCCGCCGATGATGGCCACAAACGGCTTTTCGGCCTTATGCAGCACTTTTTCCGCGCTGGAGACTTCCCCTTCCATGAGCAACCCGAAGAATTTTTTACCGGCCGGGAAGAAATCCGCAATGACGGCCGTAGACGCATGCGCCCGATGGGCTGTACCAAACGCGTCGTTTACATATACATCACCCAACTTACCCAGCTTTTCGGCAAACCCTTTATCGCCCTTTTCCTCTTCCTTGTAAAAACGAAGATTTTCCAGCAAGAGCACCTGTCCCGGGCGAAGGTCCGCTGCCGCATTCACCGCCGACTGTCCAATGCAATCGTCTGCAAACAACAAGGTTGTTCCGGCACCCAGCAACTGCTGCAGGTGTGGCAGGAGGTGCTTCAGTGAATACTTGTCCGTGGGGCCGTCCTTGGGCCTGCCCAGGTGGCTCATTAAAATCACAGAACCCCCATCATCCAGGATTTTCCGGATGGAGGGAAGGGCCGCGGTCATCCGGGTATCATCGGTCACCTGGAAATTTTCATCGAGGGGCACATTGAAATCCACGCGGACCAGGGCTTTCAGGCCCTTGAAAGAAGTATCGGTGAAAGCGCTCATAAGCTTGAATTGGTAGTTAAAAAAAAGAGTGAACGAAAAGCGCGGTTGCCCTTCCGTTCACTCCGGTATGTGCATAACAGGATGCTTATTTGGAAATCAGTTGGGCGAAGAAATGAACCGTACGAACCAGCTGGCTCACATAACTCATTTCATTGTCGTACCAGCTGACGGTTTTCACCAGTTGGGTATCGCCCACTTTCAGCACCTTGGTCTGGGTGGCGTCAAAAAGTGATCCATAGCTCATCCCGATTACGTCGCTGCTCACGATTTCGTCTTCGGTATAGCCATAGCTTTCATTGGCGGCGGCTTTCATGGCGGCATTGATTTCCTCGGCGGTGACCGTCTTGCCCAAAACTGTCGTCAGTTCCGTCAGCGAACCCGTGAGGGTGGGTACCCGCTGGGCCGTGCCATCCAGTTTGCCTTTCAGGCTCGGGAGTACCAGGCCGATGGCTTTGGCGGCGCCGGTGCTGTTGGGTACGATGTTCTGGGCGGCGGCGCGGGCGCGGCGAAGGTCGCCCTTCGGATGCGGCGCGTCCTGGGTATTCTGGTCGTTCGTGTAAGCATGTACGGTGGTCATCAGGCCGGCAACGATGCCATACTTATCTTCCAGCACCTTGGCCATGGGCGCGAGGCAGTTCGTTGTGCAGGAGGCGCAACTGATGATGGTCTCGGAGCCATCAAGGATATCGTGGTTCACGTTAAACACGATGGTCTTGAGGTCGCCGGTGGCAGGCGCGGAAATCACCACTTTGCGTGCACCCGCGGTCAGGTGGGCGGAAGCCTTGTCCTTGTCCGTAAAAAAGCCGGTACATTCCAGGACTACGTCTACCTGGTGGGTGCCCCAGGGAATCTGGGCGGGATCTTTCTGGGCGTAGATTTTGATCTCTTCGCCTTCCACAATAATGGAATTATCCGTGGCTTTCACGTCTTTATCGAAACGCCCCTGGGCGGTGTCATATTTGAGGAGATGGGCCAGCACTTTAGGGCTGGTAAGGTCATTGATTGCCACCACGTCGATGCCTTTCATGTTGTAAATCTGGCGATAAACCAGCCTTCCGATCCTGCCGAATCCGTTGATGGCCACTTTTACAGTACTCATAATCTAAGGTTTGTTTAGTCTGAAAAAATAGGTTCCGAAGGTAGTGAATATGGCCAAATAGGCTGATCAATTTTTTTTAAATTATTTGGGGGAAAATATCCCAGGGCGTATCTTTGCACACCCAAGAAAAACGGCCCGTTGGTCAAGGGGTTAAGACGCCTCCCTTTCACGGAGGAATCACGAGTTCGAATCTCGTACGGGCTACATCCTCCGCCGAAGCAAATGCATCGGCGGTTTTTTTTTGCCAGCAAGCGCCGTTGCCAGCACCCAAAAGGCTAGCGTGAACACGCGCCCCAAACGGGGTATGTGGTATTCCCATCACATATTTACGCCAACCTTACTCGCCATCCCCCCGGGATATACTCCTTTATGTGATTGCCTGCAGGTTTGCATGCGGGTAGCTTTGTCCTGCAAAACAAAACATCATGAGCAAGATCAGATTTATCTACGGAATGGCACTATGGATGGCAGCCCTGGCATGTAGCAAGGTGGAGACGGAAAAACCGGCAAACCCATCAAACAATGAAATCCGGTTTGTCCTGCAGTCCCTGCCGGGCGGCATACCGGATGGAACCACGGAACTCTATGCGCTGGCCACCCTCGTGGCAGGCAATAACGCGGAACTGGTGTTGCGAAAAAGGCTCTCCGCTTCCGGAAACGGATCCTATGTGAGTGAAACACAACAGATTGAAAAAGGCGCATACCGGATCACCCGCTTCCTGGTACAGGACGGAAATGGGCAGGTGAAATTTGCCGTCCCTGTGGCGCAGTCCGAGAAAGCTCCACTGGTACAGAAACCGCTGCATATCGGGTTTGACATCGGGGAACAAGCCTTGTTCGAACAGAAACTGGAAGTGTTGACAGTGGGCCAGACCGACCGGTCCGAGCAATTCGGATATCCCGCCGGCACACTCAATGCAGACGCAGAAGGAAAGATGATGATAAAACTCCGGGCAGTGGTCAGCATCGGCGACATCGTGTATGACAGCCTTCCCGCGCTGTTCAAAATCACCAGTTGGGACGCCAACGGCGTTCGCTTTGAAAAGGACACCCTGCTTGCGGCCGGCGCGAAAGAGATCTACCTCGACAAGACGCATGTCCGTTTCAGTCTCCTGGTCAGCAAATGGAACGTGATTGATGAAATGATCCTGGCAAAAGAAGAATTGGATGAGGGAACGACCTATGTCCTGGGCGGCGCCAAGTCCGCCAGGAAACTCCTCAAAGACGAGACCTTCCTCTTCGCCGAGGGCGCTTATCGTCCTTCTGGCAAATCGCTCTACTTCTATACGGGAAACAGGCTTGACCTCGTGGAATACTACCAGAAGCTGCCGCAATTCGCGGAGCTCCAACTGACGTTTCGCGACGCATACCTGTATCGTGGCGACCGTGTGGAGAGGATCAGCCGTACCGAAGGCGGAGGAAAATTCGTGGGCAACACGGACTTCTTTTACAACGCCCAGGAGTCAAAAATCATGAATATCCAGCAGCAGAGCTACGACCAGCAAACCGGCGCCGTAGTGAGCTATCGTTTTGCCAACGGCCAGGGCCAGATTGAAATTGACTACCTGTTCAGCAATGGTAAAGGCATGGAATACCAGATGACATTCGTGGGAGGCAATAAGGTTGAAGACGGTGCCGCCACCCAGCAAGGCGGGGAAAACGGCAAATACAAGTACGATTTCAACATCAACCCTTACGCGCACATGAACATGCCGAACCTGTACCTGTCGCACCTCTCAAGGAACAACATGATTGAACAGAAGAAAGGATATGCCGGGGCCATTCCCAGCGCTGACTTATACAAAATCGAATATGTCTACGACACGGAGGGCTACCCCACCGAGGCAGTCAAGTTCTATCGAAACTACCAGACAGGCGAATTCATGTACAAAACCAAAACGGTCTTCACATATCGGTAAGCAGAAAAAATAATGGCGGGCATGTAACCTCTCGTTTCAGACCCTCGTCTGATATGGCCAACGCCATAACAGACAACGATGAAAAAAACATTCCAGGCTGTACTATTCGCCCTTTGCCTTCTGACGATGTCCTTTGCGCAGCAAACTGCCCCATCGCCCCACACACAGGTACTCCTCCTCGGATGTTTCCACTTCGACAATCCAGGCCTGGATGTGGCGAAGTTTGAAAATGCCAATGTGCTTTCCGACAAACGACAGCAGGAAATCGCCCTGATCCTGGAAAAACTGAAACAGTTCAAACCCGATAAGATTTTCGTGGAAGTGCCCGCGGAAAGGCAGGGCCATTTGGACAGCAGCTACAACCTCTACCGGGCCGGGCAGAAATCCCTCGGTGCTTCCGAAACCCACCAGCTGGGCTTCCGGCTGGCCAAAGCGCTCGATCACCAAAAACTGTA
>JALOMP010000268.1 GCA_025455365.1 Chitinophagaceae bacterium
CTGGATTGCTTTTCCCGGCCTTTTGGGTAAACAATCCATAAACAAGATGGTTCAGCGATCGCCCTAAGCCGTTGGCCTGCCGCCGCCAGGCCAAAATTGGTTAACTTAAGCAGGCAAACCTGTCGATATGAGCAGCTATATACTGGTGAAGTATCTGCATTTTGTATCCATCCTGTCGATGGTGTCCCTGCTGGTGGTGGAACTATTCCTGCTCAAGCCTCAGATGACCCGCAGTGAATTGAAAAGGCTTAGTCGCATCGACGGACTTTATGGGATCGCGGCGATTGCCGTGGTGGCCGCCGGGCTTACCCTTTGGTTCGGTGTAGGGAAGGGGGATCCTTTTTACGACAACCCCCTGCTGTATATCAAGGTGGGAATCGTAACCCTTGTGGGCTTGATCTCAATCATCCCTACCGTATATTATATCCGGCAGGGTAAGGGCGATCCGGCTGAACTAACGGTAACGCCTCCGCGCATACGCCAGTTGGTGATTCTCCAGCTCTGGATGTTGTCAGTTGTTCCCCTGCTGGCAACGCTGATGGCACAGGGCGTGAGGCTCTAATGAAGTGAGATCTAGGAAGTGGGATATGGGAAGTGAGTATTTCGTTGGGTCTATTGTTCAGGCCGCAATCGGCGTATTCCGTTGCACCTTCAATGGTTGGCCATGCCCGAGGGCTTTCATGGTGCGATAGTGGGAAGCGATCGCTTCCGTCATGCGTGCGTAAGTATGATAGGGCAGGTTGAATTTGCGGCACTCATCCTGTACGATTTTACTGATGGCCGGGTAGTGCACGTGGCTGACCCTCGGGAACAGGTGGTGTTCCACCTGGTAGTTCAGTCCACCTACAAACCAGGTAATGAAAGGATTGCCCGGCGCGAAATTGGCGGTGGTCCTGATTTCGTGGATGGCCCATTCTTCGTCCAGTACTTTATGTCCCTCGCCGGTTTGTTCAAACTCCGTTTTTTCCACCACATGGGCCAGTTGAAATACCAGTCCAAGGGTGAGTCCCATCGTCATGTTGACAAGCAGGAATCCCGCCAGCCAGGGACCAAATCCTACGAAATAGATCGGTAGGGCCACATAGAAAAACGCATAGAGCAGTTTACTGCCCCAGAAAATGATATGATCTTTCAGGGTCAGTTTCATTTCCGTAACCACGATTTTCCTGGAGAAATATTTCATGAAATCCGTGAGGCCTACCCACAGCAGTGAGCTGAGGGAGTAGACCAGGAACATATACTGGTGCTGGTATTTATGCATCGCCATCCGGGGTTGGGTAGGGCAGAGACGTAATACCGGAAGTTTGGCAATATCGTCATCGAGGCCATCTATATTGGTGTATGTATGGTGCAGGATATTGTGTTTGATTTTCCAGATCATGGCATTGCTGCCGAGTGCGTTCATCGTATAACTCAGGATATCATTTACCCATTTCTTGCTGGAATAACTTCCATGACAGGCATCGTGCATGACGTTAAAAGCAATGGCTACGAGCACGAAGCCCAGCAGCACCGAAAGCCCGATGCCTGCAAGGGCGGGATAAGCGCCCCAAAGGAGGAAAGCGTAGATGCCGAGGGCGGCGGGTATCAAGATCAGGGTTTTGGCATACAGTTTCCAATTACCGGTCTTTTGCTGGCCAGTGCGGGCAAAATATTCTTCTACGGATTTTTTTACCGATTTATAAAAGGGTTGGGTTTGATTGTTGAAGCTGATTTTTGACATGATGGACTGCCCGCATTTGACGGGTTGATTTTGACACCGGGCGATGTAAAGATAAGGATTGTTGATGGTAAGCAGCCTCGGATCCGGTGGATGCCGCAAACATTAACACCCGGGGGATAAAACACACAGATTTATGCGTGTACAGGGCAAAATCGTTTAACATCGGCAGGCGCCGGTTGACCAATGTTTAGACGCCGACGCCTGTTTACCCGGTCAGGGTTTCGCGTTCTTTACGTATTTCTCCAGCCACTGGTGCTGTTCCCAGAGCAGGTGCAGGAGGTTTTCCTTGGCGGCATAGCCATGGCTTTCATAGGGCAGCAGTACAAATCGAACCGTGCCGCCATGTCCCTTGATCGCGTTATAAAGCCGTTCGCTCTGGATGGGGAAGGTGCCGGAGTTATTGTCCATTTCCCCATGGGTCATCAGCAGGGGTGTTTTGATTTTGTCGGCAAAGCTGAACGGCGACATGTTATAGTACACCTGCGGCGCCTGCCAGTAGGTCCGTTCCTCTGCCTGGAAGCCGAAAGGTGTCAGCGTCCTGTTATAGGCGCCGCTGCGGGCGATGCCGGCTTTGAAAAGTTTCGTATGCGCAAGAAGGTTGGCTGTCATGAAGGCTCCATAACTGTGTCCGCCCACGGCTACCCGGTTGCTGTCTCCTACACCTCTTTTCGCCAGTTCCTGTATGGCAGCATGTGCGTTGAGGTAAAGCTGCGGGATGAACTGGTCGTTGGGTTCCTGGTCCCCTTCACCTACGATAGGCATTTCGGCATTATCGAGGATGGCATAACCTTGGGTGACCCAATAAATGGGCGAGCCCCAGTTTAACCGGGTAAAGCGGTATTTGCTGCCCCTCACCTGGGCCGCGTCGGCAGCAGACTTATATTCCCTCGGGTAAGCCCAGATCACCACGGGCAACGGTCCCTGTGCCTTTGGGTCGTAGCCCTTTGGCAGGTACAGATCCCCGGTAAGGTCAACATTGTCCGCGCGCTTGTACGAAATTTTTGTCTTGGTGATGCCTTCCAGGGCGGCGTATGGATTTATGAAATTCGTGAGGGGAGTGCCGATGGCGGATTTTTTACGGAGGTCGCGCAGGTAATAATTGGGTGTTTCGGTCAGGCTTTCCCGTGAGGTCAGGAAGATGCCTCTCTCGGGATCCAGCACATCCACCACGGTTTCGTAGTATGGAGCCGCGCAACGCCAGAGCAGGTTCCGTTTGCCCGTGGCAAGGTCCATGGTTTGCAGCAGGGGCAGGTCACCGTCCGGCGAGGAACCTTCAGATTCCAGCAGCAGTTCTTTTCCCTTGAGCAGTGCCAGCACATTGCGACCGTATTCGTTTTTCCGGGACACCGGTGATCCAATGTCCGCATAAGCGTCGTTGCTGCTGCGTTCATAAAGCGAATCCAACTGTCCGGTGGCAGGATTAAACCGGCTTATCCGGGTACGCCTGGTGGCGAACATGCTTTCATATACGATCGCCGTCGTTTCATTGCCCCAGGCTATGCCGCTATACCGCATTTTCGTGCGGAAGAGCAGTTTGTCGGGTTCGGTGGAGGCAGGGGTTGTGGCAAAGACGGCGTCCCGGTACTCAGACCTGGATCGCCCCAGACCCTTATCCACCGCTTTTACGTATATGATGGTTGACGGATGGTCCGAACGCCATTGGAATCCTCGAGGCCTTTCCGGTACGTCGTCAAACCCGATCGGGGCGCCTTCCGTGGAGGGATTACTGGCGAGCAGTTTCACTACCTGTCCGCGCATATCCATCACCGATATCTTTTGAGGAAATCCATTGACGGGCACGAGGTATGAAAACGGCTTCTGAATCGTGGTGGTCATCACATAATTCGCATCCGGTGACACGCTATAACTGCCGTACAGGTCGGGACTGCCAATGGCCGTTTCCATCTGGAGGTTGTTGACCACCAGCTGTGCCATCATCATATAACTGAAGGCTTCTTCATCATATGGGTTCTTGATCAGGTCCTGGTAGGTCCGGGATGCGCCGGCCTTACCCAGGTTTTCCTGGATGACGGGACCGGTGGGTGCGGGTTGTCGCTGGGGAAGCCCGGATCTGCCCGGGGGTACTACTTTGTAGACCAGTTTCTGGTTCCCTGCCCAGCTGAACGCAATATTGGGCAAGGTATTCAGCGGAGCGTTGTTCACCTGTTTGGCCTGTTGGTCGGCTACCCGCAGGACATAGAGATCCACGCGGGTTTCGGAGGTATGGGTGAAGGCGATGAGGGAATCGTTGGGGCTCCATTGTACAGCGGCGGCATGCAGATCAGCGGGTAGTCCCCTGACCGGGTAGTCTGTTTTGGTGGCCAGGTTGCGCAGCGTCAATTTGGTGATGCTGCCACTCCGGCTGGCGCTGAAATTAGCCGGGTTCATGCGCAATCCGGCGATTCGCAGTTCAGGTTCCGCCAGTTCCGCGATGGTGGGGTAGCTGCTTCTTTCCATGAGCAGCATCCAGTCGCCTTTACGGCTAAGGCTAACCGAAGGGGTGCCCGGTGCCAGCAGCAGCTCCTTCATCACGGCCGGCGGTTCCTGGTAGGTGGTCTGTTCTTGCGCCCTTGATGTCAGCACCGGCAGAAAGCAGAGGAAAAGGAGGAATTGTTTCATATTAAGTTTGGTTCATGGTTCATGGTTCATGGTTCATAGTTCATGGTTCATGGTTCATGGTTCATAGTTCATGGTTCATGGTTCATGGTTCACAATTCACAGTTCATGGTTCACAATTCACAGTTCACAGTTCACAG
>JALOMP010000269.1 GCA_025455365.1 Chitinophagaceae bacterium
GGCCCGGGATATATGCCAACAGTCTCGGTCAGCACCAGGAAGTCAGGAGATGCCATAGAGATCCGGGTTGCCGACAATGGGATGGGCATACCCGAAAAATTAAAAGACAAAATATTCCAGCCATTCTTCACCACCAAGCCCACCGGCCAGGGCACGGGCCTTGGGTTGAGCATCAGTTATGATATCGTGAAAGCGCATGGTGGTCATATGGAAGTACATTCAGTACCCGGCGAAGGCACCGAATTCAGGATCCTGCTGCCTGTTTGATGTCCATAAGAGATTCAAGGAACGCATTATGTATAAAAACTGAATACCATGAACAAAGTTGCTGAACTCATCCACGAGGTAAAGAAGGCGCGCATGTCCTATCTCGAAATACTGTTGTCTGTCACGGAAGAACAGGCACAATGGAAACCGTCTCCGGATACCTGGAATATGGTTGAAATCACCGAGCACCTGTACTGGGCGGAGCACGGTGCCATTTTCGGGATGTGGAAATCACTGCATGCCATCCGCTCCGGGAAAATGGAGCGGAAACTTGAATCGATTCACCAGGACCTGCCCATCGGGGAGATCATCGGCCGCACCTGGAAGGCGAAGGAACAGGTACCCGCCGTGGCAGCCCCCCGGATGGGCGGAACGCTGGATTTCTGGCGTTATGCGCTGGGAAGCCTGCAGGAGATTCTGGCAGGCTTTGGCGCCGACCTGCAGGAGGATGAATTGCGCCTCCAGGCCCACCCGCACCCGATCTCAGGTCCGATGGATTTCCAGCAGCGACTGGAGTTCCTGGAATTCCATATCGAAAGGCATATGAACCAGGTGCAGGGATTGATTGACTCCCGGGACGCTAAACCCTGAGCGCGGCCATTCGTTTTCCACGCAGGGCGATGACCAGCTCCATCCAGATGGTCCCGGCCATGGCCGCCAGCATACAATATCCGAGTTCATGCCATTCAAGCAGCCCCAGTTTAAACAGTTCCTGTACCGGCGGCACAAACAACAGGATGAGAATGAACAACAGCGAAACGCCGATGATCAGGGGCACGAGTTTGTTCCGGTAGCGAA
The DNA here is from genome assembly GCA_025455365.1 of Chitinophagaceae bacterium. Classification (GTDB taxonomy): domain Bacteria; phylum Bacteroidota; class Bacteroidia; order Chitinophagales; family Chitinophagaceae; genus Pollutibacter. Next base: position 1,066 of record JALOMP010000269.1, read on the forward strand.
GGGTCGTGAGCATCGTATGACGGAACGAACGGTTCACCAGGGTCAGCCAGATATTGCTGAAAAGCAGGGTAAAAAATACGGCCGACCGTATACTGTTTTCGTCTTTTCCCTGTTGCATAAACCAGTAGCCCATGCCCAGGCATGCCGCGGTGATGGCCAGGCCCTGGACAATGCTGGCAAGCAGCTGTTTGAAGGAGAGAAAGGTTTGTCCCATGATCCTGGGCGGGCGATCCATGGTACCGGCTTCCATCGGCTCGTTTTCATAAATGATTGAACAGGTGGGACCCATCAGGAGTTCCAGGAAGATTACATGGATGGGGGTGAATATATCATGGAAGGCCCATCCCAGCAGCAGGGGGATCAGTACGATGAGGATAATGGGAATATGAATCGACACGATGTACTGGATGGCTTTCCTCAGGTTGTCGTAAATCTTGCGACCCAGGGCCACTGCGGCCAGCATATGGGACAGGTCATCGTCCACCAGGATCAGGGATGCCGCGCTGCGGGCCACTTCACTGCCGCGCTGACCCATGGCGATGCCAATATGTGCGGCTTTCAGGGCTGGACCGTCATTCACGCCATCACCGGTCATCGCCACAACTTCCCCGTTTTCCTTCAGGGCATCAATCACTTTCAGTTTGGCTTCCGGGAACATGCGGGCATAGATGTTCACTTTTTTCACCGCTTCCTTAAGGGCGGCCTTGTCCAACTGGAGGACGTCCTTACCGGTGAGTACAGTATTGCCGTCGTGGTCCAGTCCCGACTGACGGGCGATGGCCAGGGCCGTTTCGGCATAGTCTCCCGTGATCATCTTCACGTCTATGCCTGCCCGTTCGAAACCATCAATGGTTTCCCGGATATTCTCCTTGGGCGGATCCTGGAAAGCCAACAGGCCGAGGAATTGAAATCGGAACTCATCCTGCGAAACCGGCCAGGACGGACCAGTCCATTTGCCCTGTCCCACCCCCAGGACCCGGAGTCCTTCCCGGGCATAGGCAAGGGATTGCTGCTCCATGCGACGGATCTCATCTTCACGGAGTGTTGACTGCCTGAGGAGCCGCTCCGGCGCGCCCTTGGCAGCGATGACGGTTTCCCCAGCTTCATTGCTGAAAATATGGGTCATCATCGGCGGCGTGCCGCCAACCGGGTATTCGTGCACCTGCGTATAAGAACTTCGTTTGTCCGTTAACGTGGACTGCTCGTACAGCTGGTGTATGGATTTTTCCATCGGGTCGAAGGGTTCGGTTTCACTGGCCCACATGGCAAATTCCACGAGGGTTGATGGCAGTTCCTGGTGGTCCCGGACCTCGATGGATTCCTGCTGAAGGGCGTCGTACACATAGGCCAGGTGCATTCTATTCTGCGTCAGCGTGCCCGTTTTATCCGCGCAGATCACGGTGGCGGCCCCCAGGGTTTCCACGTACTGCGGTTGCTTTACAATGATTTTTTCCTTCAGCAGTCGGAATGCGCCCAGCGCCTGGAAGGTGCTGAAAGCCACCGGGATTTCTTCCGGCAGGATGCTCATCGCCAGTGTAAGCCCCTGGAGAAAGGCATCCACCCAGTTTTGAGATTGTAGGAAATTCACCGCCACCACGATCGCAAAAGCCACCCCGCCGATCCATACCATATTGCGCACAAAAGACCTGATCTGCACCTGGAGTGGAGTCCTGACAACACCCGTTTCGCGAATAGACAGGCCCAGTTTCCCGAACATGGTTCGGTTACCCACTTCCGTTACTTCCAGGAGGGCCGTACCACTGCTGGCCAGCGTGCCGCGGTAGGCGCTGTCCTTGTTGTCCGCATTCTTATACACGGAAAAGGATTCCCCGGTGAGCATGGATTCGTTGACGGAAAAATCGCGGGATTGAATGATACGCCCGTCTGCGGCGATGATCTCCCCTTCCTCAACAAGCATCAGGTCTCCTGCTACGATTTCTTCAGCGGAGATGTTCTGCTCCTGACCATCGCGGATAACCCGGGCCCTTTGTGCCGATAGTTTTTGCAGGGCAGCGATGGCATTGCGGCTGCGATATTCCTGGAACAGGGAGATGCCAGACACGATGAACAGCGAAATAACCATGATGATGCCTTCCTGGTACTGGCCCACCAGGAAATAGATAAAGGATGCCGCCAGCAGCAGCAAAAACATGGGTTCGGTGACCACATCCCTGAGTACTTCTTGCCAAAGCCTTTGTTCCTGTATCTGCAGCGCATTGCTGCCATGGGTTTCCCTGCTCTGCAGAACCTGGCTTTCGTTGAGTCCGGTAAGACGCTGGTTTGTAGACATCGCTGTATGAAAGGTACAAACTGTTGCCTGTTGGAATGATTTCCAGGGAAGGCAAATGGTTTATCGAAGTCCCATCGTCCTTTCGATGAATGCGGCCGTGGCGGTATATACTTTCACCCAGCTGCGGTGGAGCAGGAAGCCATGGACTTCATCAGGCAGGACCAGTTCTTCCATCGGAATGCCCTGCTTTCTTAAGATTTCCGCGAAGCGGACGGTCTCGTTAAACGGCACGTTGCGGTCGTCATCGCCGTGGATCATCAGCACCGGTTTCTTCCAGTTTTTTACATGGTATTCCGGGGAGGACTCAAAGGCCTTGCGCGCGAAGTCCGGATGCTTTGCGGGATCGTACCAGGGGGCAAAAGTGGGAATCTCATCATTCCAGTTGTGCACGCCATGGATATCCACGCCACAGGCAAACAGGTCTGGTGTTTGCGAAAGGCCATGGGCCGTAAGATAGCCGCCGTAGCTGCCACCCCAGAGCGCGATTTTGGATCCGTCCACATCAGCCCGATTCTTCAGGTACTGGCCCGCCCCGATGAGGTCCCGCACTTCCGAGGCACCGGTGGCGCCATAATCCAGCGCTTCGCGGAATTCGAGCCCGTACCCGATGCCGCTGCGGTAGTTCAGGCTCAGCACGATGAAGCCACGCGAAGCCAGGTATTGGTTCATCGCGTATGCGTTGGCGTAATAGGAACTGTAATGGAAGCCCAATAGCATTTGTCGCCTGGACCCGCCATGCAGGAAGATTGCGGCGGGATATTTTTTACCCGGCGCATAACCCGGCGGCAGGAATAGTTGTGCGGGCGCCTTCATCCCATCGGTGGCTTTCACCAGGATCGCTTGCGGTGTTACGAGAGTTGCAGGATAGCTGGCAGGAAAGGATTCAGGCGCCAGGTCATTGGCCTTCCCGTCTTTCCATAGCGCGGGCCGGGCCGGGCGCGTGGCGGTTGAGTATAGCAGGGCCAGCCCGCCATCCGTCAGCACCGGACTCCATTCAATCGAGGTGCTTTTGGTCACTTGCTCACGCCGGCTACCGTCCGGCGATACTTTCCAGATATGCCGGCGGTCAATATCGCCCGTATTGGCGGTATAGTAGATTTCCTTTCCATCGCCGGACAGGCATCAACGGAATACAGGTGCTGCCATCCGTCCTTTTCCCAGGGGAAAATGATCCTGTTGCCAGCGCCCCACCAAAGCAGGTTGTCTGCCACGGGGATATCATCCGTAAAGACGCTACCCCTTCCCGTGTCTGCTTTCCATACTTCCCGGGTTCTGCCTCCCGCGAGATCATGCACGCGGATGCTCCATGGGTTCGAACTGCGCAGGGGCGTAAACGGAAGCCTGTTATGGATATGTGGAATTCGGATATAGGCGATGGATTTTCCGTCTGGCGACCAGGCCGGAAATACATCATGATCAATCCCGGTCTCCACGTACCGTGTTTCTTTCTTGGCGATGTCATACAGCCCGATAAAGGAATGGTCGCCCCGGTTGGTGACAAAGGCAATCATGTTACCGTCCGGCGACCACCTGGGATGAGAGAGTCCCCCGCGAACCTGGACGAGTATCGAGGGTTTCTTTGACGTATCGGATAAGGATGCGGTCCAGATATTTCCCTGGTACAGGTAGGCCAGGGTTTTTCCATCGGGCGATATTTTGGGATAGTATCCCTTCCCGATCTGCCGGAGCATGCCGCTTTGGATCTCCATGACCCATAGGGTCCGGTCTGGCGCCGGGAAGAGCATCGCGGGGTTGGCCGGTTCGCCCCGGCCATTGGTGGTATTGCCCCGGACGAATACCAGTTTCGATCCGTCTTCGGACAAGCGAAGCGCGTTGATTTCAACGCCGTTATCGCCCTCATAATTCGTCCATTTCCGGGCTTTGAATTCCGGGGATGCGGCGATCCAGATATTCCTCGATCCCTGGTCGTTAAACACCCAGGCCAGCGTTTTGCCGTTACCCGAAGCCGTTAGTTCGGTAGGGAACGGTGCGCTCATGATGGATTCGATAGTCTGCCCTTGCGCAACCTGGACCGCAGCCAGCAGGATGATAAAAATTTTCTTCATATACAGGAGATTAACTGAATGTGTCAGGCCGTAGCTTTCCCTTTAAATCTACGGTATAAAATGTACACCAGGACGCCTGTGGAAAGGAAGAACGCCGCACTTCGGATTTCCGTCCAACGGGCAGTGGACAACAACCATACGGACAGCAGTATGCCTGCTACTGCCAGCGCCGGACCGGCCTTTACTTTGTAATAGTCGGTCTGCTCTTTCCGGTCCCTGCGAAGCTTCAGCAGGGAAACGCAGACCACCATGTACACGGCGATCCGGATGATGACGGAGATCGTCAGGGCGGAAAGAAATGTCCATCCCAGGGAAACCGCCAGTGTTGCGGCCGCCACCACCAGCAGCGATACGGTGGGCGTTTTATACCGGTCATGCACATGCGAAAAACGGGCCGGCAACTGGCCTTCCAGGCTGAGCGCGTAGGGCAGCCGGGATCCACTCAGCATCAGTACATTCAGGGTGGCCAGGATGGAGATGAACGCGCCCACGGCGATCATGGCCGCACCGGCCCTGCCCATAAAGCCCTGCGCGGCTTCGGCGAGTGGTTTATCGGAAGCGGCCAGCCCGGGCAGGGTACCAATAGACACAGCCTGGATCAGGATATAAAAGACGGCCACCACGGCCGTTGCGGACAATAGCGCAAAAGGCAGGGTCCTGCGGGGATTGTCGATTTC
>JALOMP010000037.1 GCA_025455365.1 Chitinophagaceae bacterium
CGCCTGTTCCGCCGTCATAACCAGAAATCAGGATGACATCGGATTTTGCTTTGGCCACACCCGCCGCGATGGTTCCCACGCCGGCTTTTGAAACCAGTTTAACGCTGATCCTGGCGCGCCGGTTTGCATTCTTGAGATCGAAGATCAACTGTGCGAGGTCTTCGATGGAGTAGATATCGTGATGGGGTGGAGGCGAAATCAGACCTACGCCTGGCGTACTGTGGCGCACGCGACCGATCCATTCATCCACTTTGTGCCCCGGCAACTGTCCGCCTTCGCCCGGCTTCGCACCCTGTGCCATCTTGATCTGCAGCTCATCCGCTTCTGTCAGGTAAAGACTTGTTACGCCGAAACGCGCGGAAGCCACCTGTTTGATGGAAGAACGCATGGAGTCACCATTGGGAAGCTTTTCATAGCGTGCTTCATCTTCGCCGCCTTCACCGGTATTGCTTTTGGCACCCAGGCGGTTCATGGCAATGGCCAGTGTGGTATGGGCTTCCCAGGAAATCGATCCAAAGGACATCGCGCCGGTGGCGAATCGCTTGTAGATATCTTCCGCCGGTTCCACCTCGTCGATGGAAATGGATGGCCTTGTTTTCTGGAAGTTGAAAAGGCTGCGAAGGGTGCAGGCTTTTTCCGACTGGTCGTTCACCGCCTTGGAATACTTCTTGAATATCCCGTAATCGTTCATCCGGGTGGAATGTTGCAGCAGGTGTATGGTCTGCGGGTTGAAGAGGTGGAACTCTCCCTTACGTTTCCACTGGTAAATGCCACCTGCCGGCAGCCTGTCTACGGGGATCTCCTTGCGTGCGAATGCCCGGTAGTGTTTTGCCAGCGATTCCCGTGCGATATCGTCCAGGCCCATGCCCTGGATGCGGGAAACGGCGCCTGTGAAATAAGTGTCCACGACGTCGCTGTGGAGCCCGATAATTTCAAAAATTTGCGCACCCTGGTAGCTCTGCAGGGTTGAAATGCCCATTTTGGAAAATACCTTGAGCAGTCCTTCATTGACGGCTTTGATATAGTTTTTCTTGAGTTGTTCCGCATCGAGATCCGTTTCCAGGTGCCCGGTTTGTTTCATATCGCGGATAGACGATAAGGCTAGGTAGGGATTGATGGCGGTGGCGCCGAAGGCCAGCAGGCAGGCGAAGTGATGGACTTCCCACACATCGCCCGCTTCAACCACGATACCAACCTGGCCCCGGTATCCCTTACGGATAAGGTGATGGTGTACGGCCGCGGTGGCCAGCAGTGAAGGGATCGGCGCATGGTCTGAATCAACGGCCCTGTCCTGGAGGATCAGTACTTCAAACCCATCCTGGACGGCGTCTACGGCATAGCGGCAAATCCTGTCCAGCGCGGCTTTCAGCGAACCAGGTTTGCCGTCTGCGCGGAAATAGCATTGCAATGTCTTGGCCTGGAAAATACCGGTATCGATGCTGCGGATCTTTTCCAGGTCGTGGTTGGTGAGTACAGGATGCTTTAGTGCTACGGTATGACAGCTCAGCGGGTCTTCGATAAGCATGTTGCCATTGTTGCCTACAAAAGTGGCCAGTGACATCACGAGCCGTTCACGGATCGGGTCTATCGGCGGATTCGTAACTTGTGCGAACAATTGTTTGAAATAACTGCTGAGATGTTGCGGTTGGTCGCTCAGCACGGCCAGCGGCACATCCGTACCCATGGAGCCGATGGGTTCTTTGCCATCCACGCACATCGGGGCAATGATCTGGTCGAGGTCTTCCGTGGTATATCCGAACGCTTTCTGGTATTTAAAAACCTGCTCGTGTTCGAGGTGTGTGAACAGGACACGTGGTTCCGGCAGCTCGTTCAGCCGGATCTTGTATTTGTTGAGCCAGTCGCTGTAAGGTTTCTGGGAACAAATCGTGTGTTTCAGTTCATCGTCGCTGATGATGCGTCCCTGTTCCATGTCCACCACGAACATCTTGCCCGGCTGCAGCCTTCCTTTTTCTTTGACGATGGAAGGGTCTACCGGCAGGGCGCCGGTTTCAGATGCCATGATCACGCGATCATCGGTGGTAACACAATACCGGGAAGGCCTGAGCCCATTGCGGTCGAGCGTGGCGCCGATGATCTTTCCGTCTGTAAATGAAATGGAAGCCGGTCCGTCCCAGGGTTCCATCATCGAAGCATGGTATTCGTAAAAAGCTTTTTTTACGGGATCCATCAGGTCGTTGCCATCCCAGGCTTCGGGGATCAGCATCATCATCACATGCGGAAGCGATCGCCCCGTCATCGTGAGCAGTTCGATCATGTTGTCCAGGCAGGCGCTGTCCGACTGCCCATCACTGACGATCGGCAGCAGCATATCCATCTCTTCTTTTGTGAAGTAGGGCGAGGTGAATCCTTTTTCGCTTGTCTTCAGCCAGTTCAGGTTTCCCTGGAGGGTGTTGATTTCCCCGTTGTGCGCGATGAAGCGGAAAGGCTGTGCCAGTTTCCAGGAGGGAAACGTATTGGTGGCAAAACGGGAATGTACCAGGCCAAATGCGCTGACCACGCGTTTGTTGCTGAGGTCGGGGAAATAAGAGCGTACCTGGTGGCTGGTAAGCTGGCCTTTGTATACCACTACTTTGTACGACAGGGAAGCGATATAAAAGCCAATGGCGTCCTGCCTCACGGTGTTGCGGATGATATGGCTGGAATGGTTGCGCAGCACAAAGAGTTTGCGCTCAAAAGCCAGGGGATCGGTAATATGGTCCGGGCACGCGATGAACACCTGCTCCATTTCGGGTTCCACGGAAAGGGCGGTGGGGCCGATATCATGGGGATTTACCGGAAGTTTGCGCCAGGTGAGGATTTCCAGTCCAAGCTTTTCCGCGGTGCGGTTGAAAATATCGCGGCACTCTTCACGAAGCCTTATTTCGCGGGGGAAAAAGATCACCCCCACGCCGTACTTGCCAAACGAAGGCAGGTGTACGCCCAGGCGCAGGCATTCTTCGAAGAAGAATTCATGCGGTGTCTGGATGAGGATACCCGCACCGTCGCCGGTGTTGTCTTCGCAGCCGCAGGCGCCACGGTGCTCCATGTTTTCGAGGATGGTGAGCGCATCCGAGACGATCTGGTGGTTCTTATTGCCCTTGATGTTGGCTACGAAACCAATGCCACAGGCATCGCGTTCAAAGTCCGGACGGTATAATCCCATGCTGCTTGCCATAGTGAATATGCAATTGTTAGATAAAATTTAAAGAAAGAGTAGTTTTCTGGAAGGATATCTAAATTGCCGGCAAGCAACTGTTTAAAAATACAAAGAATTTCGCAAAGGATGGCGTTTTATCAAAGAAATTTTACACAAATGAGGACCTGTTATGGTGAAAAGTATACCGGGCTTTCAGATGCCTCGGGGTCAGTCGGCGATACCGTTCTTCACAGCGAACATAACCAGTCCGGCAGTATTGCGTACGCCTACTTTTTCGATCAGTCGTTGTCGTATGCCTTCAACCGAACGGGGGGAGAGGAAAATCTCTTTGGCGATTTCGGCGGCGGTTTTTTCCTCACAGATCAGTTTCAGTACTTCGAGTTCCCGCTCGGTAAATTCAACATCCTGGTTGAAGGACGGTTTGAGGTTTTGCCGGATCACCAGTTTTTTCAGCAGGGCTTTGTTGACCACGTCGTTGAAATAATAGCCGTTTTCGTAAACCGCGTAAATGGCTTTTCGAATCTCGTCCGGCTCCGCATTCTTGAGCAGGTATCCGTTTGCCCCGTTCTCCATCAGATGGATGATGAATTTATCGTCTTCGTACATGGTAACCACCAGCACTTTCACGGCGGGGTATTGTTTATGGACTTCTTTGGTCGCTTCCATGCCGTCCATCAGCGGCATTTTCAGGTCCATGAGGATGACATCCGGCTGGTTCTCCTGTAAGCCGGCCAACAGGTCTTCTCCGTTGTCTGCTTCCAATACGATCAAGAGACGTTCATCGGCCGACAGGCCTACTTTCAATCCGTCGCGAAAGATTTTGTAGTCGTCTGCAATAGCGATCCTGATGGGTTTCATGGATTAGTTGTTTAGGGGGATGTCGATTTTGATACTGTTGCCGCCCTGGTCCGCCAGGAAGTGAATACGTCCCTTGAGCAGGATGATGCGGTTTTGAATATTTTTCAGACCTAGTCCTTCCTTGTTGAATCGAAGTTTTTCAAACCGTTCCTGGCTCAGGCCCCTGCCGTCGTGAACGAGGTTGATTGTCAGGAATCCTCCCTCCAGTGCTGAACTCAGGCTGAGCTCCGTGGCACCAGCATGTTTGATCACATTGTTCACGAGTTCCTGCAACATTCGGTATATGCTGATATCATTTTCCGTATTCAGCGTGGTATAGGCGGGGTCCATGGCGGTGGAGGTTTTCAGGAGACCGTCCTTGCCGATTTTATCCAGGAAATGGCGGATGGCTTCGTTAAGGCCAAATTCCTTCAGGATATTGGAATGGAGGTTGTGGGAAATGCCTCTTACCTGGTGTATGGCTTCGTCGAGGAGCATCTTTCCTTTTTCATAGACTGCTTTTTCTTTTTCACCCAGTTGTTCGGGGCGAATACCGGTAAAATGGAGCTTTGACGAACTCAGGATCGCCCCCACTTCGTCGTGCAGGGCTTCCGCGATGCGGTGCCTTTCCAATTCCTCGCTGCGCACGGCGGCTTCGATCAGTTGGTTTTGCTGTTGCTCGTTCATAAGCTGGATCTGCTGCTGGTACTGCAGTTTTTTTTGTTGGTTGATAATGAAGACCAGCAGGAAACTGACAGCGAGGATCAGCATGACCATGATGCCGATAATGATAATCAGTTTGATTTCACCGTTTTCCTGAAACATAGAAAGCTTTGGCCATCAAGATGCAGAGAACGACATGGGAAACGTTGTGGACGTCCCAAAGCCGGAAAGCAAATGCTGCATCTGTTTTGGCAATTTTTGCATAAATCCCGAATACAAAAAGGTTAACCGCCTCATAGATCAACAGGCCTGACATTACCCAGAAAACAGGCTTCCTCATAAAATCAGTACTGTCGCTCCGGAGGTAGATGATCAGCGTGTAAACGGACAACAGCAGGAGATAGATCACTTCCATGATATGCGCATTGTTGCTGAATTTGAGAAAGCTCTCGAGGAATGAAAAATTAATCAGCAGTAAGGCGACATATACCATAGTGGTGGCGGGATACCATTTCCGGAATCCGAAATCATCCTGCTGCTTCATGTATCGCGTAAAAAGCAGTACCCGGATAACCGACAGGATATTGTACAGGAAATTATTATCCTCAAACCAATTGGGCAAATCCAGCCTTGCCTTCATGCGCCAGGAAAAATTCGCAGCGAAGAACAGGATGAACCCGGTAAAGGCATACGCCAGCACCGGGTTCATTGTTCTCATGTCGGTTTTACGGAACGCCCATACGCCGATCGGGATCAGGAAAGCCCAGGTTTCTGACCAAAGCAGGAACTCTTTGAGTATGATTGTTCCCAATGCGCAGGATTGCAGGGTTTAAATATCGAAACCAGCCGGAGCAGGAGGTGAAGGGTAGGCTTTGTAGTCTCCCGACAGGAAACTCATGGTTTGCATGGCGCCTGAAGGGGGGGCTTCTGTCAACTGGTTTCGTCTGAATGACAGGAACAGGATATTCACGCCGTCTGCAATTTCAACGTTCGATTTGATTGGAAAGTCCTCCTGTCTGTTATAGATTCTCCTGAATTTTCGTTTTCGCAGGTAGATGGTACCCTGCAGGATAGGTTCATCCACGCCGAAGCCGGCTGGAGTGTCTACTTGCAAGGAAGCGCAGGGGACGATAGCGGTCCGGTAGCCATCATCCACCTCAAAAAATGCTTTCAGGCGAATTGTTTCCGGACATACATGGTAAAACTGGAAAAAAAGATTCACATCATCAATCCCGCCCAAGGCATCTACTTCTGACTTTAATTCCGATTTCGAATTAAGCAGTTTGTGATTCATTACCTGGAACATGTTGGTATTTTTTGAAGGTGAAAAATGCAAGGTTAGGAAGGGGGGGGAATTGCCTCAAAGGGACATCAGAAGATAAACAAGTCCGGACACTCTGCCAAAAATCTCTCGGGCGGTTATGGTCGGAATGTATGCGTATTTATACGCATATGTTTTGGCTGCGTGAAATTACCTGCCGGGTGGCGCCGGCTGACGCAGGTTTACCCTTTCCCGAAAACCCGCATTTCCCACCTTGTCTCAGGGGGTATTCCGGGTGAAAATTTGTGTCATAAAACACCCCCATGACACAGGTTACACGCTTACTCGCCGCCACACTGATCATGATATTAATCGCCCGCCCAGTATGGGCAGACCGGCGTGCATCGGATGAATCCGGAAAGATTTCCGTTTCCCATTGGGTGGAAAGGCCTGCGCAGGAATCGATGACCCGGGAAGCCGAACAAATGGTTATCAGCATAGGCATGATCCTGGAGCATGGGGAACATGGCACCCGCTTTCATCATGAAGAAGACGGGAAATGGCATGGTTTCTATTTCGACCGTATCCGTCGCAAGCCATCCATGCGGGATTTCAAGTGCTTCTGCCTGAAATTTATGCTCGGCGTACTGCACATCGTCCTCATTTTGGTAGCCTTTCTGCATCTGCTACACTCGTAGTGCCGGTTATATGCGTCATGAAGGACTGCCAGGTGTCCGGATACCTGGCGTTTCGGGATGATTCTCCTTTAACCGAAAGTCATAGGTCTTTGTCAGATCAGGTAACCGTATAGTTTGTCATCCTTGTTAATCTCGGTGAACCGGATTCCTTGTTCGTCCATGCGACGGAGCAACGCGTCGTAGTCATTCTGGCTTTGGAGTTCGATACCCACCAGGGCAGGGCCGGCTTCCTTGTTGGTTTTCTGCATGTATTCAAAACGGGTGATATCATCCGTGGGTCCCAGGACGATATTGACAAATTCCTTGAGCGCGCCCGGGCGTTGCGCAAAGCTGATCAGGAAATAATGTTTCAGACCCTCGTATTGCAGGGATCTTTCCTTGATCTCCGGCATGCGGTCGATATCATTATTGCTGCCGCTCACGATACAGACAATCTTCCTGCCGCGGATTTGTTCTGCATAGTCGTCCAGCGCCGCGATGGAGAGCGCGCCTGCGGGTTCCACCACGATGGCTTCTTCGTTGTACAGTTTGAGAATGGTGGAACAGACCTTTCCTTCGGGAACAAGGTGCATATCGTCCAGTACTTCTTTGCAGATCGAGAAAGTGAGATCGCCAACTTGCTTCACAGCTGCGCCGTCCACGAAACGGTCGATCTCCTGCAGTTGCACAGGATGACCGGCTTTCAGCGCCTCGAACATGGAGGGGGCTCCCTCGGGTTCCAGGCCGATGATTTTGGTATGGGGTGAATGCATTTTGAAATATGCGCCTACGCCGGCGCTGAGTCCGCCTCCACCCACGGGTACGAAAATATAGTCAATGCCTTCCAGTTCCTCCAGGATCTCCACGGCCACTGTACCCTGGCCTTCCACAATGCGTACATCATCAAAGGGCGGGATAAAAGTCAATTGGTTTTCTTCCGTAAACTTTTTCGCTGCGAGGGCGCAGTCGTCGAACGTATCGCCCTCAAGCCTGATTTCAATCCATTCACCCCCGAACATCCGGGTCTGGTTGATTTTCTGTTTGGGGGTGATCACGGGCATGAAAATGACACCGTGGGCCTGCAGTTTCTGGCAACTGTAGGCAAAACCCTGGGCATGGTTGCCGGCGCTGGCACAAACAACACCTTTGCGAAGTAAATTTTCCGGAAGGGTGCTCATCATGTTATAGGCGCCGCGGAGCTTGTAAGATCTGACAACCTGCAGGTCTTCTCTTTTCAGGTATACGTGGCAGTTATATCGTTGGGACAGCCTTGGGTTGTATTGCAGCGGTGTGCGATGCACTACTTTCCGGAGCCTTTCGGCGGCTTTGTGGAAGTCGAGCCCCTGCAGTCCGAAGGGATTCAGCCAGATGGGCTTGGCGGCCTGGGCGGTATCAGACATCTTAAAAAAATTAAGGGCAGCGGTTTGACCCGCTGCCCGGATGGTGGTTAAGCTTTGCTGGCAGCGAGCCCGCCGGCGGGTTTGAGTTCGGAACCGCCAGTTGCCTGGTTTTCCGGGCGAAGGCTGCGTACCGTCTTACCGGCCTGCCACATTTCGCTTTCACGCAGTTCCTTCAGTTCTTCTTCCAGCTTTTCGCGGTAGTCCGGCTGGCTGTTACTGTCGATGCTGCGCTGGCTTTCCTTGCCTGCGGCTACGCTGCTGTAGAGTTCATTAAATACCGGGAGGGTGGCATCGCGGAATTTCTTCCACCAGTCGAGCGCGCCGCGTTGCGCGGTGGTGGAGCAGTTGGCATACATCCAGTCCATCCCGTTTTCGGCCACCAAGGGCATCAGGCTCTGGGTCAGTTCCTCAACGGTTTCATTGAAGGCTTCGGAAGGGGAGTGGCCTCTTTCGCGCAGCACCTGGTATTGGGCGGCGAAGATGCCCTGGATGGCACCCATCAGGGTACCGCGTTCACCGGTGAGATCGCTGTAAACTTCTTTTTTGAAATCGGTTTCAAAGAGATAGCCCGAGCCGATTGCGATTCCGAGGGCTACCACGCGATCCCAGGCTTTGCCCGTGGCGTCCTGGAAGATGGCAAAGCTGCTGTTCAGTCCGCGTCCCTGCAGGAACATGCGGCGCAGCGAAGTGCCCGATCCCTTTGGTGCCACCAGGAATACGTCTACGTCGGCAGGCGGGACGATACCGGTCTGGTCTTTATACGTAATGCCGAAGCCATGGGAGAAGTAGAGTGCTTTTCCGGGCGTGAGGTGTTTCTTAACGGTAGGCCACATGGCAATCTGTGCCGCATCGCTCAGCAGGTAACAGATGATGGTTCCTTTTTCCAGCGCTTCTTCGATGTCGAAGAGTGTCTCCCCGGGAACAAATCCGTCACGTACCGCTTTGTCCCAGCTCTTGGAGTTCTTGCGTTGTCCCACGATCACGTGGATGCCGTTTTCTTTCTGGTTAAGCGCCTGCCCGGGGCCCTGTACGCCGTAGCCAATGACCGCCACGGTTTCGTTTTTCAGGACTTCCTGAGCCTTGGAAAGGGGGAACTCTTCGCGGGTGACCACATTTTCCACTACGCCACCAAAATTTAGTTTAGCCATGGTTGTTTTTGATTTGCGGACCGCGGATGGTGGATGAAGGATTCTGATTCCGTTCTCCCGTATCCGTTATCCTTGTTTGATATTTAAAAGTCGATCGGTTTACTTTTTTTTGATCCTTGATCCTTACATGACAAACACATCTTTTCCTTTGTCGAGATATTCGTTTTCAATGATCTCTTCGCCGGGTTCATCCAGCTCGAACTCTTTCAGTTTTTCGTGGAAGCCCGAGCTGTTTTTGATGATAGCCACGCGGGCGCTCCGCACAAATTCAATCAGGCCGAAGGGTTCCAGGACGCTGATGAGTTTGTCCGTTTCCTCCCGGTGCCCGGAGGTTTCGAAAATCGTGTAATCCTTCCGGATCACCACTGCCCTGGCACCGTGCTCACGGAGCAGCCTTTCCACTTTTGCTTTTTCGGCAATCACGTCCGTAGGTACTTTGTACAATGCCAGCTCCTGCCAGACGATCTCGTCGTTGGTGTTGTAATAGGCCTTCAGTACGTCCACCTGCTTTTCAACCTGGCGGGTAAGTTTACGTACCACTTCCTCTGTTTCATGGATCACGATGGTGAAACGGTGTATCCCTTCAATTTCGGATGGGGATGTGTTCAGGCTCTCGATATTGATCTTGCGCCGTGAAAACATGATGGCGATGCGGTTCAGCAGGCCAACATGGTTTTCCGTGTAGACGGTGATGGTATATTCTTGCTTCATGTTAGAATCTTTGTTCATGGTTCGTGGTTCATGGTTCTTCATTTCATCAAAGGGTGGTTGCCGTGAACTCAACTGAGCCTGATTTCGCCAACCCCGCATCCCTGCGGTACCATCGGGAAGACATTGTTTTCCTTTCCCACCATGATTTCGAGGAGGAAGGCGCCGCGGTGTGCCATCATTTCTTTCATCGCGCCTTTCAGGTCATGGCGATGGGAAACACAGCGGCCGTCTATCCGGTAACTCTTTGCCAGGGCTACGAAATCAGGGCTTTCGATGTCCACGAAGGAATATCGTTTATCGTTGAACAGTTGCTGCCACTGGCGTACCATGCCGAGGTAGCGGTTATTGAGGATAATGATCTTGATATCCACCTTGCTTTGCATGACGGTGCCCAGTTCCTGCAGGGTCATCTGGAAACCTCCATCGCCAATGATCGCAACCACATCCCGGTCTTTTGCGCCAAACTTGGCGCCGATCGCCGCGGGCAGGGCAAAGCCCATGGTGCCGAGGCCCCCGGAAGTGACGTTGCTCTTCGACTGGTTGAATTTGGCATACCGGCAGGCTACCATCTGGTGCTGCCCCACGTCTGTAACGATCACCGCATCGCCCCCGGTTATTTCATTCAATTCCCTGATCACTTCGCCCATGGTCATGATTTCTTCCGCAGGGTTCAGTTCGGCGTGTATGACGGTGTCGATTTCTTTTTTTGTACAGTCGTGGAAGCGTTGCAGCCATTGGGGGTAAACTTTCTGCTCCAGCAGTGCCGATAGCAATGGCAGGGTTTCCTTGCAATCGCCCCAGACAGGCACGGTTGCCTTTACGTTTTTGTCTATTTCGGCGGGATCGATGTCCAGGTGGATCACTTTGGCCTGCTTCGCGTACTTGTCGAGGCGACCCGTTACCCGGTCGTCAAAGCGCATACCTACGGCGATCAATACATCGCATTCGTTGGTGAGTACGTTGGGTCCGTAGTTGCCGTGCATGCCGAGCATCCCAACGTTCAGCGGGTGGTCCGTGGGCAGTGCGGACAGTCCGAGGATGGTCCATGCAGAGGGTATGCCTCCTTTTTCGATAAATGCTTTGAATTCCTGTTCTGCTTTGCCCAGGATGACGCCCTGTCCAAAAATCACGAAAGGTCTTTCCGCGGCATTGATCAGCCTGGCGGCTTCTTCGATATATTCTTTACGGATGAGGGGCCGGGGGCGGTAACTACGGATATGGTTACAGGACTGGTATCCCTTGTATTCAAACTGTTGTATCTGCGCGTTTTTGGTGATATCGATCAATACCGGTCCGGGCCTGCCGCTTTTCGCGATATAAAATGCTTTGGCAAGTACACCCGGTATTTCACTGGCGTCGGTTACCTGGTAGTTCCATTTGGTCACGGGGGTGGTGATGTTGATCACATCGGTTTCCTGGAACGCGTCCGTACCCAGCAGGTGTGCGAATACCTGACCGGTGACGCACACCACGGGAGTGGAATCGATCATGGCATCGGCGAGGCCGGTGACGAGGTTCGTGGCGCCGGGGCCGCTGGTGGCAAATACAACACCGGGCCTTCCGGATGTCCTTGCATAGCCCTGGGCGGCATGTATGCCACCCTGCTCGTGCCGGACGAGGATATGGTTCAGCCGGTCCGTATAATCGTAGAGTGCATCATAGATTGGCATGATGGCTCCGCCGGGATAGCCGAAGATCGTATCTACGCCTTCTGCCAGCAGCGCTTTGAGCACCGCTTCGGATCCCGTGATGTTCTCCACTTCCTGTTTGTTGATATCCAGGGTGGTTTTAGCTTCGATGGTTTGCATATAATTCCATTTTACGGCGATGCCTTTCAAATATCAGGCGTCGGTTACACAGCCTTCGGCCGCATTGGTTACTTGTTTCGCGTATTTGTACAGAATGCCTTTGGTTGCTTTCAGTGCCGGTTGTTTCCACGCTGCTTTCCTGGAGGAGATGTCCGCCTCAGGAACATGCAGGATGATTTGGCGGGATACCGCGTCAATTTCGATGATGTCGTTGTCCTGTACCAGGGCGATGGTACCGCCATCAAATGCCTCCGGGGTGATATGTCCAACGACGAATCCATGGGTGCCTCCGCTGAAGCGGCCGTCCGTGATCAATGCAACAGACTTGCCCAGCCCGGCCCCGATAATGGCGGAGGTAGGCTTCAGCATTTCGGGCATGCCGGGGGCTCCCTTGGGGCCTACATACCGGATCACTACCACATCGCCCGGTTTAACCCTACCCTCACGTATACCCGAAATCAATTCTTTTTCGCCGTCGAACACGCGGGCGGGACCGGTAAACCGTTCGCCTTCCTTGCCGCTGATCTTGGCAACGCTGCCGAGGGTGGCCAGGTTTCCGTAGAGAATTTGCAGGTGACCGGTTTGTTTTACAGGCTCGCTGACAGGGTAAATGATTTTCTGGCTTCCAAAATCAAGTTCGGGCACCGATGCCAGGTTCTCCGCAATGGTCTTCCCGGTGACGGTCAGGCAATCCCCATCCAGCAGTCCCACCTTCAACAGGTATTTCATCACCGCGGGCACGCCGCCGATCTTATGCAGGTCTTCCATCAGGTATTTGCCGCTTGGCTTGAGATCGGCCAGGACGGGCACACGGTTGCTGACGGCCTGTATATCGTCCTGCGTGAGTTTTATACCAACGCTATGGGCCATGGCGATGAGATGCAATACCGCATTGGTGGATCCACCCAGTACCATGATCACGGCGATGGCGTTGTCGAATGCCTTGCGGGTCATGATATCGGAAGGCTTGATGTCTTTTTCGAGCAGCGTCAGGATGGCTTTACCGGCAGCCTTGCATTCGTCTTTTTTCTCCTGGCTAAGCGCCGGGTTGGAAGAGGAGTAGGGGAGGCTCATGCCCAGGGCTTCAATGGCCGATGCCATGGTATTGGCCGTGTACATGCCGCCACAGGCGCCGGGTCCGGGACAGGAATGCATCACGATGCCTTTGAAGTCGGCTTCGTCAAGCTGACCCGCAATTTTTTTGCCCAGCGCTTCAAATGCCGAAATGATATTAAGGTCTTCCCCCTTGTAGTGTCCGGGGGCGATGGTGCCGCCATAAACCATGATGGCAGGACGGTTCAGCCTGCCCATGGCCATGATGGAACCAGGCATGTTTTTATCGCATCCCGGTACGGCGATCAGCCCATCATAGTATTGGGCGCCGCAGACGGTTTCTATGGAGTCTGCGATGATATCCCTGGAGACGAGTGAGTAGCGCATCCCGTCCGTACCGTTGGATATCCCGTCGCTGACACCGATGGTATGAAAGGTTAAACCTACCAGGCCGTTATCCCATACGCCCTGCTTGATGATGGCGGCAAGGTCATTCAGGTGCATGTTGCAGGTGTTGCCATCGTATCCCATGCTCACTACCCCCACCTGTGCTTTCTGCATATCCGCTTCCGTAAGGCCAATGCCGTAGAGCATCGCCTGGGCAGCAGGTTGCGTGGGATCTTGCGTGATGGTCTTGCTGTATTTGTTTAGTTCAGTCATTGGTCTGTTGTCGTTTGTCTTCAGTCATTTCCCCCTGCGGGTCAGTTTTCTCATGCGGGTCACTAACCCGGAGCGAATTTCTCTTCATTCCCTGCGGTCACTGACCGGCAGGGGAAGTCTTAAATCTTAAGCCTTAACCTTTCTGTTTCCGCACCGGTGTCTACGGTCTCTTCATTGAATTCGTCTTCCACCACCCGTTGCTTGTATGCTTTCTGTATGCCTGCGGAGAGCGTTTCGTTCCATGGTTTCGGGAATGTATAGTCGTCTATGCGTTGCCAGCCGATCACTTCAGCGGCGGTACCGCAAAAGAAGGCGGCATCGGCCTGTTTCAATTCTTCGTAGCTGCAGGCTTTGATGTGCACGGGAATATTCATCTCCTTGCATATTTCCAGGACGGTAGCGCGTGTAATGCCCTCCAGGATATTGCCTCCCGCCGGTGTATAGAGTTCTCCGTTTTTCTCGAAGAAGACATTTGCCCCGGGGCCTTCCGCAATGAACCCGTTCATGTCTTCCAGGAGGGCTTCGTCATAGCCCGCGGCCTTGGCTTCCTGGCTGGCGAGGATGCTGTTCACGTAATGGCCGGCGGCCTTGGCGTGAATGCGGAATCCTCGGGGATTGGGACGCTGGAACGAGGATCTCATCACTTTCAGCAACTTATCGCCCAGGAACGGCTGCATTTCCCAAACTTCAATCGCCAGGTGGGAAACTTCGTTCTTATTGAAACTCATGTTTGCCGGCGCATACACGATGGGACGGATATAGGCATCCTGCAGTTTGTTGGCGGCGAGAACATCGTAGGTGGCCCTGATCAGTACATCCCGGTCCCAACCGTAGGGCATGTTTAACGCTTTCGCCGATGTTTCAAGCCGGGTATAGTGCTCCAGCGGTTTGAAAATACGGGTCTGTCCACTGGATGTGCGATAAGAACGGATGCCTTCAAATACGGCGTAGCCATAGTGCAGCGACTGGCTGTACAGGTCCATCTTCGCTTCCGAAGCCCTTACCAGTTCTCCATTCAGCCAAAGCACGGTGTCCGAATTGTAATAAGCCATGTCAGAAAAATTTACATAAAAAAAACCCGCCTTTTCGGGAGGCGGGTTTTTTAAATCAGTTTGGATTGTATCAAACACCACCTCCGAATACCGCAGGAATAATAATCACCACCACCATCACGATCGCGACGGGTATGCGGTTGATTATCTTGCTGTACATGCGGTTATACAAAGCGTGTTGTTTGTATACCGAATGTACGGCGACCTGTCAGAATAACAAAGAACTATTTTTCAAACTCAGATAATGGTTGACTTCCTCAGTTCAATATTGGCCTTGTTTACTACGCCCGGTATCTTATGCGCGATATGGTCGCACACCAGTTCACCGATGGTGCTGGTAAAATAGAAGTTAACCGGGTCAATATCCTTGGTCACGAATCCGTTTTCGAGCGTCCACTGCACGGCTTCGCGAATGCTGGCGGCTTCGGCATGCATTCCGAAATAGTCGAGCATCATCGCTGCGGACAGGATGGAGCCAACCGGGTTGGCGATATCTTTCCCGGCGGCCTGCGGGTAGGAACCATGGATTGGTTCAAAAAGAGCTGTTTCACCACCCACGGAGGCAGACGGCAGCAGCCCGAGTGAACCGCTTAGCACG
>JALOMP010000270.1 GCA_025455365.1 Chitinophagaceae bacterium
CCCTATGATTCCAGCCTTTTCTCCCTGAACTCCGTATTAAAAGATTCAAAAGGACGCATCTGGGCAGGCACGCAGTTGTCCATCATGCTGATTGAGAACAGCAAGAAAATCCCGGCGCCCGGACTGGAAAACGAGACCATCATTCCATCCGGCATCAACCGCAGCATGATCCTCGAAGACAATCAGGGCGGCATCTGGATTGGGACCCGGAACGGCCTGGCGTATCTACCCGAAGGCGCTAACAGGTTCACCTTCTATGATGGCGGTGGAACCGTCAAGCTGAACAATGTGCAGGCCATGCTCAAAGACAATGAAGGAAATATCTGGGCGGCTTCCGACAAGGGCCTGTTTAAATTCTCACCCGGTAAAGTCATCAACTTTACGGAGCAGGATGGGCTGGTAAACACCAGGCTGGCGTCCATCACGGAAACGGAACCCGGAAAATTTCTCCTGGCCACCAGGGACAACAGGTTGTATCGTTTCAGCGGGGATACCATCCATCCCATCCCAGCGGATCTCCAGGACTTTCTGAATACCAGGAAAGAAATTTATTTCCTGTACACGGACAGGAAAAAACAGCTCTGGGTTGCCTGCAACGGCGTTCTATTCCGCATTGGTTCGAATAGCCGGAAAAAATGGGAAATCAATCACCAGTTTCGTTATGTCACGGAAGGAAATGACGGTCGCATATACCTCGCCGTTACGGGGAAGGGCGTTGGCTATGTTGACCAGCAGGACTCCCTGAAATACTTGTCCTTCCCCGGCGTGGATTTCACGGCGAATTTTGTCAGCGTAGCCAAACAGCGAAAAAATGGCGAATGGGTGTTAACATCCTATGGTGCGGGAATTATGATTGGGAAAGCCGGCGAAAAACCAAGGATCTACAAAACTGTGAAAGGCGTTGGTGGTATCCAGGTATTCAGCACCTATGAAGACAGCGACGGCAACCAATGGTTTCCCACCGCTAAAGGGCTGGCGGTGATCCGAAATGGGAAAGACAGCCTGGAGGTACTGGACAACGAAGACGGGATGCCTATCACCTCCTCCTTTGAAGTCCTGGAGGACCTCTTTGGCTACTTTTGGCTGCCTACCAACCTGGGTGTCATCAAAGTAAAACGCGAAGAACTTTTACAACACCTGGGCGACAGATCAAAGCCCGTTAACTGGATCCTGCTGGACGAAGGCGATGGCATCGTGAACCAGCAATTCGTGGGTGCCCGGCATCCTATCATCGGTTCAGATCAACGGCTCTATTTTCCCAATATTTCCGGGCTGGTGGTGATCAGCCCGGGGGAAATCAAGCCCAACCCCATCAAGCCCAAACTGGCCATCAACGGGATCCTGATAGACGACCGCTTTTATCCCCCGGATAGCATGCTTATCGTTTCCCCTGGAGACCATCGCTATATTATCAGCTACAGTGCCATGAGTTTCCTGGCGCCGGAAAAAGTGAAGATCAAATTTCGATTGGTGGGATATGACCGCGATTGGATCATATCGCAAGGCGACCGAAGGGCGATCTATACCAACCTGCCCCCCGGGGAACATGTGTTTGAAATGATTGCCGCCAATAATGACGGCGTCTGGGCGGATGAACCTGTTCGGTTAAGCTTTACCGTGAAACCCTTTTTCTACCAGACCGGATGGTTCAGAATCCTGAGCCTGCTGGGCTTGTTTGGACTGGTGTGGGCGATCGTCCGATGGAGAACCTCGGCTACCCGCAGGCAAAACCTGGAACTCGAAGCACTGGTGGACAAACGTACCCAACAATTGTCTGCACAGAAGTCGGAAATTGAACAAGCGCTACACCAGCT
Source organism: Chitinophagaceae bacterium (assembly GCA_025455365.1). GTDB lineage: Bacteria > Bacteroidota > Bacteroidia > Chitinophagales > Chitinophagaceae > Pollutibacter. The sequence goes on from JALOMP010000270.1 coordinate 1,815, forward strand.
CAAAGGAACCCAGGCTCAACTCATTCAATCAGAAAAAATGGCCTCACTGGGCGAACTCACCGCCGGCATCGCCCACGAGATCCAGAACCCGCTGAACTTCGTCAACAACTTCTCCGACCTGAATAAGGAATTAATCGAAGAGCTACAGGAGGAGCTGAAAAAGGGCGATGTCCGTGAAGCCGCATCTATCGTGGAAAACCTCAAAGACAACGAGGAGAAGATCAACCTCCATGGCCGGCGGGCAGATGGGATCGTGAAGAGCATGCTGCAGCACAGTCGCGTTTCCGGCGGCCAGAAGGAATCAACGGATATCAATAAACTTGTGGACGAATACATCCGTCTCGCCTATCACGGTTTTCGGGCAAAGCATAAAGATTTTAACACGAGACTGAATATCGACCTGGATCAAAACCTCCCGCAAATTCCAATGGTGTCCCAGGACATCGGAAGGGTGATCCTCAACCTGCTCAACAACGCCTTCCAGGCCGTACAGGAAAAAGCCAGGACCGCCGGCCCGGGATACCAACCCACTGTTTCCGTCAAAACCATGGGGTATCCCCATGCGGGTCACCCCGGGCTTCTCCCGAAGGAACACCCGCAGGGGAATCATTTGTCTTCAATCGTTATCGCGATTGAAGACAATGGCCCGGGAATTCCCGACGCGATTAAAGACAAAATCTTCCAGCCCTTCTTTACAACCAAGTCACCTGGCCAGGGGACTGGGCTGGGATTGAGCCTGAGCTACGATATCGTCAAAGGACATGGAGGTAAAATAAACATGGATACCCGAAAAGGCGAGGGAACCACATTTACCATCGAATTACCAGCCGACATCTAAGTATGAAACTGACTAAAAAACTGGAGGCGGACGTACTCAGGGCATACCACGAACTCTGGAATGCAAATATCAATGGCGATATCAAAACCTTCTCCTCCTACCTGGACGACAATGTGGTTATCTATGGTACGGCTGAAGCGGAAACATTCCATACAAAGACAGAAGCCATCCGTTTCTACCAGGCTACGGCTGACCAGATGACGGGCAAAGCCGACTTCCGCAAACGACGCATCTCGACCAATGCTATTGGAGACGCGATTGTCATTAATGAGGAGTGCGACTTGTATGTTTTGGCCGGAGAGGAATGGATCTTTTATGGGCATATCCGTGTCACCGCCATTTTCATCAAAAAAGGGAATGCCTGGAAAATCGTTCAAATGCACGGATCCTTTCCAGACAGCAGGACGGACGTAGGCGAGCAAATCGCCCCGGAAAAAATAAAGGCAGAAAACATACAGCTCCGGGACGCCGTCAGACGTCGCACCATAGAACTGGAGGAGAAAAACCGGGAACTGGAGATTGAAACCGCATTGGAGAAAGTTCGATTGGTCGCCATGGGCATGAAATCGCCCGAAGACATGCTCCGGATCTGTACGGTTATTTCGCAGCAGTTGGCCAAACTGGGTCTGAAGGATATCCGTAATGTGCAAACGGCAATTTTCTATCCCGAGCGCGGCACGTACATGAATTACGAATACTATGCAAAGCACGATCAAACCTTTGCCACCGAGGTAGCATACAAAAATCACGAGATCCAATTGGCCTTTGCCCGAAAGATGATGAAAGGACCGAATGAAGAGGTTCGGGAACACCTGAAGGGTAAGAAACTGCTCGACTGGTACAACTATCAAAAAACGACCAACCAGTTCGCTGATGCGTATTTGCAGACAGCCGAATCACTTAACTATTACTGGTTCTCCCTGGGGCCGGTGGCCCTGGGCATATCCAGTTATACGCCGCTCACACCGGAAGAAATCACCCTCTTTAAGCGCTTCATGAATGTTTTTGAGCTGGCCTATCAGCGCTACCTCGACATAGAAAAAGCCTTGCAGCAGGCCAGGGAGGCGCAGATTGAAGCAGCGTTGGAAAGGGTTAGAAGCAGAACGATGGCCATGCATAGCAGTGCTGAACTGAGCGATACGGCCGCGGAAATGTTTGCCCAACTGGAGCGTCTCGGCGTTCATCCCTGGAGTTGCGGATTCAATATCATTAACCTGGAGGGAAAAACCATCTCTCAATGGGTAAGCTCCGGCGACGGACGCATTCTCCCTCCCTTTGAATCACCTGCAGACGAGGATGTATTTTTGCAGTTTACAAACGCTTTCCGGCAGGGGGAGTCATTATATATTAAAGAGATGGGGGGAGAAGCGTTGGAGGCGCATTATCGTTATCTCGTGAGCATTCCGGCCGTGCGCAAAATAGCCGAAGAAATGACCGCCGCTGGCATCAACTTTCCCAGCTTCCAGGTCTTCAACCTTGCCTTTTTCAAGCATGGTTACCTGATGTTTATCACCTTTGAACAGGTATCCGAATTCCATTCCGTATTCCACCGCTTTGCCACGGTATTTGAACAAACCTATACCCGCTTCCTCGATCTGCAAAAAGCCGAAACCCAGGCAAGGGAATCGCAAATACAACTTGCTCTGGAAAGAGTTCGTGCAAGAACAATGGCTATGCAGCGAAGTGAGGAACTGCCTGAAGTGGCAGCACTTCTTTTCCAACAGGTAAAAAAATTAGGCGTGCCTCAGTTTCATTGCGGATTTAACATTTTTGAAATTGATGACAAAGAATGTACATGGTA
>JALOMP010000271.1 GCA_025455365.1 Chitinophagaceae bacterium
CAACGCATCGTGGTTCTTCATGCCACCGCTGGCCACGCTCCACAGTTCCCAATGGTATCCAAGTCCCTGCAATTGGCCATGGGATCCAACGCCGGCCTGGCCGCCCTGTTCTACGATGGACTTTATCCCTTCTGCATGTTTACGGAACACATGGTCATCTTCCGTGAACCAGCCGCCGAGTCCGCCGGCACGGCGACGGGCCTTGGATGAAAGTTCCTCATAGGGCGTGAACCTGTTCAGTTTGGGATCTTTCAGCGGGCTTTGCGTGGTATAATAGTAGTTCTCCGCCCATGGTCCGCCATAGGCTACCAGCATGGTGGGCGTAACAGTCATCTTCGATTCGGCGATCGTTTTGGTAACGTCCTTGTACAGCGGGTAGATGGGAATGGCATGTTCGTGTCCGGGGTAACCGTCAAACATCTGTGTCATGTTCAATTTATAATCGAGGCCGCCTTCGGTGGTTGGCATGAGGCCCTGTTCCTTGGCTGCCATGATGATCCATTGACGGTGCTGGCGGTTGCCTACCAGGTACATCTTGATGGTCTTGGTGTTATAGTACTTGCTGTACTGCTTCAGGATATTTTTTGCCTGGTCCAGGTCTTTCAGGTTATACATCCAGTAACCCACGCCGGGGCCGGTACTGTAGATGCGCGGTCCTGCCATCATGCCTGCATCCACCATATCGCCATAGGTCAGTACGTCCGTGGTGCCGGTCTGCGGGTCGCGGGTAGTGGTGACGCCATATGCCAGGTTTGCCGCGTAAATCCACACCTGGTTTTTGTGCAAGCCCCAGAAGGGCCACATATGCGCGTGCGTATCCACGAAGCCGGGCGTGATGGTTTTGCCGGAGCAGTCGATCACTTTTGCATCCCGGGGCACGTCAAGGCTGCCGCTCCGGCCAACCGCTTTGATGCGGTTATTGACCACCAGGATGTCTCCGTTCTCAATCACTTCATCGCCTTTCATGGTAATGATGCGGGCGTTCTTCAGCAGGATGGCGCCAGTGGGATTGTCTTTGGGATAGTAGACTTTCACCTGGTATTCCTCGGGCTCGTATTTCGGTTCCTTCTTCTTCGCAATCTTGTCGAGGCTGTCCTTGCGTGCCCGGGCTGTGTCTGACTTCAGCACCAGTGTGAGCGAGTCGGCCCTTTTCTTCGCGAGGGAGTCGGCCAGTTTTTTGGCTTCCGGTCCTGCTGCTTTAAGGGCTGAGAGGCTGTCGTTTTTACGACGGTCTTCCTCTTTCTTCGCGATTTTGACCGAATCCTCAAATTTCTGTGCACGGTCCACGTCATAGACCCAGTGGCCGTTACCCAGGCTCCAGTGCACGCGTTTGCCGTCCGCTTCCCAGGCGGGGAACTCACCGCCGATTTCGGTCAGCTGCCGGGCAGGGAAACTGGCTGCGTTGGGCATGGCCACGGAAATATTCGCGGGCTTGCCGGCCTGCGGGATCGTCACCACGTAAATGTTGTTGTTAACCTGGGCGATCGCCTTATTACCTTCCGGCGCCATGAGGATGGCACTGGCCGATGTGGGCATCGGCTGTGGCTCCCGCTGGCTGGCCGCTTCAGGAAGCATGCAGTAATTCAGGGGGTCCGCCGTCATGCGGGCTTTACCCATCACGAAGTTGACCGTTGACGGTTGACCGTTGACGGAGGACTCATTATTCGTTTGTGTGTGACCGTGACTATCTTCTTCCGGCGTGCTGCCATAGGTGGTAATCCCGGTGACGCGGGCATAGGTTTTCTCATCCGTGCCGTCCCAGCGGACGGAGATGAGGGATCCGTTGCCGGTGTTCAGGAATACTTTGCCCGTATCCTTGGTGAAATGTACATTTCCCTTGTTGCGGGCATTGTCGATTACGCTGATTTTACCGCCATTGGCAGGCATCCATACCAGCTCCGCTTCTGCACCGCTGTAGAAAGGACTTTCGGCGTCCTTGAAAAGTCGCTTGGGTGCCTGGAAAAAGGCGATCCGGTTGTTATAGCTCCAGGCGGGCTGCATGTAGAAACCACCGGTCTGGGTTAGCCGAACGGGCATGGCTTTATTGGCAACACCTACCTTGTAGAGGTGCCCGCCTTCCTTCTCCTCCCAGGTTACAAAAGCAATCTGCGATCCGTCTGGGCTCCAGGCGGGCATGGCTTCGGTGAAATTGTTTGAAGTGAGGCGCCTGGGCGTTCCGTTGGGATAGTCCATTACATAGAGCCTGTTGAGCACCGTGAAAGCCAGGCGTTTTCCGTCGGGCGATGGAACGGCATCACGGATCTGGGTTGCCAGGGCATGACTGCTGTCCTTGATGCCATAGCTGGTGTACAGGCGGGGACCGAGTTCGAGGCGAACATCGGCGGTGAAGGGGATTTCGGTGGCCGCACTACCGTCAATGGGTAATCGCCAAATTTTCCCGCCATAGGAGGCGATCAGCGCTTTGCTATCCGGCGTAAATGCCATGCCCGGCAACACGCCTTGCGGGGCGATGGATTCCTGCTCATCGCGCTGCACGGGGTAGGCCAGCCATTTTTCGTCGCCTGTTTTCATATTCCGTAAAACGAGGCCGGTCTTGTCTTCGTGCCGGGAGCCATAGGCCATCCACTGCCCGTCTTTGGAAAGAGTGGGGGTGAACGCGGAGCCGTATCGCGTGGTAATGGTATTGACCTGGCCCTTTTCGCGGTCATAGGTCCCGATCTGGTACTGAGGCAGGAGGGCGTTGTAGTTCCAGGAGCCGGAACGGGCGCTGTAATATACCGTTTTACCATCGGCGCTCACGAAGGGGTCGATGGTTTTGATGTTGACGGGCTGGTCGTTCAGCTGGATTCCGCCGCCGGCGTCTTTGTGGTACATCCAGAGTTTGGGAATCCTGCGTCCTTTGGAAGCAATGATATAATCACCGTCCGGCGTCCAGACAGCCGAAGGAAAATCGTCCACCCGTTCCTTGGTTACCTGTACGGTGTCCTTTTTTTCCATGTCGATATACCAGATATTGTCACTGCCGGTGCGGTCGCTGGTGAAGAGGATCTTTTTCCCATCCGGGCTGAACCGGGGGTGGGTTTCATACGCGATACCCGTGGTGACGCGCGTGGCCTGGCCACCTGTGGCAGGCATGGTGTAGATATCGCCCATCAGATCGAAGGCAATTGTTTTCCCATCCGGACTGATGTCAACACTCATCCAGGTCCCTTCGCTGGTGCTGAATTTGATTTCACGTTCCGGTTTCAGGGGAAGATCCTTGAACTGTGTATATACGAGGGTATCTTTTTTGGTCGTGTCTCCCCATGCCATGGAATGGCGAACGGTGAACGGGGCGGGGTTCAGGGAAGGCGAGGGGAAAGCGTCCCGGGAGCCAATGGCTGGCACCCCCCTGGTGTCGGCCTTTCGTTCATATTGGCCGATATCCGATTTTTCTTCCGGTAGCCATTGTTGTAGGGCAGGGATGCCAACTGCGCAAAGCGCAGCCAGTGGGATCAGGAATCTCATTTTGGTCATACAGGCATGTTTTGGAAAAGGAAAAATAAGGTAAGGCCGGTTATCATGGGCGATTTTGGGATGAATTATCCATAAACGGTAAGAATGGTTCATGGTTCATGGTTCATAGTTCATGGTTCATGGTTCATGGTTCATGGTTGTCGGTTGACGGTTGACGGAAGCAGCCGGGATTCGGATCCAATAACTAAATTGGGCGGCTCAACGCTCACTTTTCACCTTTCATCTTACACTTTTCACTTCTCACTTCTCACATCCCGCATTCGCGGGATTTCGCTCCGCTCAACCTCCCACCTCTCACCTCCCACCTCTCACCTCCCACCTCTCACCTCCATCTCCATTCCCCGGGTTCTTGTTGAATTCGATGACGTCCGCATCGCGGATATCTGCCTGGTCAATGGTAATCCTGACCAATGTGCAGACCTTATGCCATCCCTGCTTTCCGGCTGCGCCGGGATTGATATGCAGGCAACGCAGGGACTGATCGTACTGGATTTTAAGGATATGCGAATGGCCGGTGATGAACAGTTGTGGTTTTTCCTCCAGGATCAGGGCTTTCCCTTCCTTGCTGTACTTGCCCGGGTAACCGCCGATATGAATCATGGCCACTTTGACGTCTTCACAGGTCCATGAAAGGGTTTCCGGGTACAGGTGCCTGAGTTCCGGACCATCTATATTCCCATACACAGCTTTCAGTGGTTTAAAAGCCGCCAGTTTGGAAGCCAGTTCCAGGGAGCCGAAATCCCCCGCATGCCATATTTCATCCACATCCTTGAAGTGATGGAAGACGGCTTCGTCGAGCCATCCGTGGGTATCAGAAATGAGACCAATTCTTTTCAAGCGGATCAAGTATTTTTGGTTGTCGGTTGACTGTTGACGGTTCGTGGTTCGTGGTTCGTGGTTCGTGGTTCGTGGTTCGTGGTTCGTGGTTCGTGGTTCGTGGTTCGTGGTTCGTGGTTCGTGGTTC
>JALOMP010000272.1 GCA_025455365.1 Chitinophagaceae bacterium
CAACGATATGATCGCCGCAGAGCCATACGAAATAGTACCAGTTGCGCATCTGGTATTCCATCTCCGTCTGGCCATCCTTGCGGGGATTTACCCAAACGCCGTCGTTGTTCCACCAGGCCTGTGCCGACGTGATGTCGCCCACGAGGTCTTTTCGTTTATACAACTCGCGGTAAGAGTTCTGGTAATGGCGTTGCAAGCCAACGACTACGTTTAGTTTTTTCTTTTTCGCTTCCTCCGCGGCCGCGAGAACCCGCTTGATACCGGCCGGATCCGTAGCCACCGGCTTTTCCATAAAGATGTGTTTGCCCTGTTTCACGGCCTCTTCGAAATGAATCGGTCTGAAACCCGGCGGGGTGGTCAGAATGACCACATCCGCGAGGGCAATGGCTTTACGGTATCCGTCGAAGCCGGTGAATTTCCGTTCCTCCGGTACGTCCACCTTCGCTTTTACATTACCCTTGACGCCGGACCAGTCCGAAATATCTTCCGCGGTAAGTGCCTTGTAGCAATCATCCAGGCGGTCCCGGAAGGCATCGGCCATGGCCACCAGTTTCACGTTCTGTTTGGTCAGCAGGGCCTGCATGGCAGCGCCGGTTCCGCGCCCACCGCACCCGACCAGGGCTACCTTGATCGCGTCGTCGGCGCCGGAAAAAAAGTTTGCTTTGGATAGGAGCGGCGCAGCGATCAGGCCACCGGCCAGAACACTGCCCTGTTTCATGAATTCCCGGCGGTTTCGGTTGGATTGGTTGGAAGCATCGTTCATATGAGGAGATATTTATGGGCGATCATTTGCCCAGGTACAATGTATAAAATTTTTCCGCTTCTTCCTTGGTGGGCTGAAGCTTTGGACGCAGGATGCGAAAGCCCACAAACATCCCGTCCGTCAGCCACCACCGGCTCTTGGGGACCTGCGGGTCCCGCTGGTTCCAGGAGGGTTCCGAAAAACGTCGAAGCCCGGGTCGCAGGTCGGTCGGTTCGTCCATATAGGAGCCGCCGCGTATGGACCTCGGGTACCTTGTTTTAGGCTGGATCAGGGGGTCTTTGGCATTCGGTCCGATGGCGGTGAAATAATCTTCTTCGTACTGGTCAAGCGTCCATTCGGCCACATTGCCCAGCATATCGTACAGTCCCCAGCCATTGGGTTTTTTGGTGCCCGTCTTCTGGTATTTGTTTTCGCTGTTTTGCGCGTGCCAGGCATAGGCGTCCAGTTGACCCGGATCATCGCCAAATGGGAACGTTGACGCAGTGCCTGCCCGGCAGGCATATTCCCATTCCGCTTCGGTGGGCAGGCGGTAAAAAATACCCGTTTTAACATAGAGCCACCGGCAGAACATCATGGCCGCATCCACGCTCATGCTGTTGACCGGGTATCCGCCTTCCTTCCCCATATTCCAGCTGAGGTCGATATACTGTGCAGTGGGCCGGGTAATGGCGTCCACTTTTGACCCTTGGGTGATGGTTTCGTCTTTATAGAAGGCACTGAACTGGTCGTGGGTCACTTCATACGCGCCAATCCAGAAATCAGACACGGAAACCGGCTTTTTATCCGTATCGCCCATTAAAAAACCGCCACCATGGATCGCGCGCATGGACATTTGAAAAGCCGTGCCGGGCACGTTAAATTGGTAATGGTCGAATGGCTTTTCCTGCGCCTGTGGCGATGTGGCGGATAACCCGAACAGGAACAGGGTTGCGATAGCGCTTGATTTCATGAAATGCGGTTTGACTGCGTCCGGTGTAAAATTAGTGTCTTCAGGATGCGGGCGTTCCGTTGCCGGGCTTTTTTTCTATATTTAGTCATCATCAACATTTCTTACCTAATGCAACGCAGGAAATTCATTCAACAGGGAGGACTGGCCGGGGCTTCCCTCCTGGCCTCTACGGCAAGCGGCTTTGGACGGGAGAACGGGGATCATCATGCGGACAAGCCATTTAACATGAATTACGCTTTTCATGATGGCATGTTTGCCAACCATGCGGGCAAGGATTTCGTGGACCAGATCAAGTTCGCCCATGATAAGGGATTCAGGTCCATCGAAGACAATGGTATGATGTCGCGCAGCAAAGAAGAGCAGGAGCGAATAGGCAAGACATTGTCCTCGCTGGGGATGCAGATGGGCGTGTTCGTGGTAACATCCGATAGCTGGCACTGGAAGACTTCCCTGGCCACCGGGAAGCAGGAATGGAAAGACAGGATGATCCGGGATTGCAAGGAAGCCGTGGAAGTGGCCAAACGCTGTAACGCCAAATGGATGACAGTGGTTCCCGGTAATTACGACCGGAGCCAGTCGCTGGAGTACCAGACCGCCCACGTGATCGACGCCCTGCGCCGTGGTGCGGATATCCTGGCGCCCCATGGGCTGGTGATGGTGCTGGAGCCCCTGAGTGATAACCCCGATCTGTTCCTCCGGTATTCAGACCAGACCTTTATGATCTGTAAAGCGGTGAACAGCCCCGCCTGCAAAATCCTGTTCGATATTTACCACATGCAGCGCAATGAAGGGGATATCATTAACAATATCAACAGGAGCTGGGACGAGATTGGTTATTTCCAGATTGGCGACAATCCCGGCAGGAACGAACCTACTACCGGCGAGATCAATTACCGCAATATTTTCCGTCATCTCTATAATAAAGGCTACAAAGGCATCCTGGGAATGGAACATGGGGTAGCGGGCAAGGGTAAGGAAGGCGAACTGGCACTGATCCGGGCCTACCGGGAATCAGACAGTTTCCTGTAAGCCCCGTAAATTTTCTCCGCCCCGGACAACCCCGGAGGCTGTTTTTTGTTATAGTCATGCAGGCTGGTGAACCGATCCGTATTCAACAGTAATCCTGCATAAACCAGCCCAATGCGCCTGATTATCCTGTTGCTGTCCTTAATTTCCTGCGGTGCTGCCTTCGCACAGGATGCGGATGCCCTGCTGACAAAAGTGAAGTCCAAGATGGACCAGGTCAGGGACTACAAGGCACAGGGTAGCCTCAAAACGGACGTAAGCTTCCTCAAAATCCCGGTTTCCCGGGTGCAGGTATTGTATAAGAATCCCGATCGTTTCCGGATCCAGAAAGATGGAGGTATCTCCTTATTGCCCAAGGGTGGCATCAGCGTCAACCTGAATGCGCTGATGGCAACGGGTCAGTTTGTGGCGGTATCTTCAGGAGAAGCCACGATCGGCGGCCAATTGCTCCGCATCATCAAAATGCTGCCGCTAGAGGAGAACTCGGACCTGATCCTCAGTACCTTGTATATAGATGAAAAGTCCCTGCTGATCCGCCGGGCCGTGACCACCACGCGTGGCAATGGCACCTACGAGATGGATATGCAATACGGAAAGTACGCCAGCCTGGGTTTGCCGGACAAAGTAGTTGTCAGCTTTGATACCAGGGATTACAAGCTGCCCAAGGGCGTCACGTTTGAATATGAAGCGGGGAACAGGCCGGTGGAAAAAGAAAAGGACGGTAAACCCAAAAAAGGCAGGGTTGAGATTACGTACGCCGCCTACCAGGTCAACCTGGGCCTGACGGAAGCAGCCTTCAAATAGTAAAAGCAGTTATACTGCACCGTTACTCATCTTCAATTTTTTCGTCCACCGCGTTGGCAACCACCTGTGCAGCCACCTTGCGGATCGGATTGCGGCGAACCTCCGCGTAACCCATGCGCTTGTTGTAGATGTCGATGCAGGTGAACACCGCTTCCCGGAATGAAGATTCATCCGCTTTGTTCTTGCCGGCGATATCCATGGCCGTGCCATGGTCCGGCGAGGTGCGGATACCGGGGAGGCCGGCGGTATAGTTTACACCTTCACCCATGGCCAGGGATTTGAACGGTATAAGACCCTGGTCGTGGTACATGGCCAGCACGCCATCAAAGCGTTCATACTGGCCGCGTGCGAAGAAGGCATCGGCGCTGTAAGGGCCGTACACGAGAAGATCATTTTTCCGGGCTTCGATGACGGCCGGGCGAATGACGGTTTCTTCTTCCTTTCCCACCAGTCCCTCATCGCCGGCATGCGGGTTGAGTCCCAGGACGGCAATGCGTGGTTTATCGATCCCGAAATCCCGTCGCATGGATTCTTTCAGGATGCGGAGTTTGCTGTGGATCGCTTCCTTGGTAACCAGCGCGGAAACGTCTTTAAGGGCAACGTGTTCGGTTAACAGGCCCACGCGCATGTTTTCGGCCACCATCAGCATCAGCACGTCCTTAACACCAAAAAATTCCTTCAGGAAAGGCGTATGCCCGGTATGGGTGAAATCCTCCAGCTGGACGTTTTTCTTATGGAAGGGTGCGGTCACCAGGCCCTGTATCCTGTTTTCCTGGAGGGCGGCGGCGGCTTGTTTGAGTGAAAGAATGGCGTATTTGCCACCGGTTTCGTTGAGTTGCCCAGGCGTGATGTTCACTTCGTCTTCCCAGCAGGTGAAAACATTGACCTGT
>JALOMP010000273.1 GCA_025455365.1 Chitinophagaceae bacterium
TGACTGGCTTGACCTGGTGCCGTCCTGGAGCCACCCCGGGGGGAGCGGTCAGGAGTGGGACCGGTTCGCCCTGCAGAGCAGCGTGAGCGCTGACCTGGGCGATGGGGTGATGGTGCGGCACGCCAGCGCCCCGGCGTTCCTCGCCCTCAAGTGGGCGGCGTATGGGGACCGTGGCGTCACGGACCCATTCGCCAGCCATGACCTCGAGGACATTCCGGGTGCCATTGACATTAATGGCGTAAGCCATGCTTTTATCTTTTACGCCAACCTTATACCATGCAGCTACATGGAATACGCCATCCACGCCTTTCATGGGATCAGTCAGCGACGACCTGTCGGTTATATCACCTTTGAATAATGTGATCCCTTGTATTTTCAAATCAGATGCTTTTTCCGGGTCGCGGACAAGAGCATTGACACTATGGCCTTCAGCAATCAGCTTCAGGGCGAGTTTTCCACCTATAAATCCGGTTGCACCGGTAATGAAATATTTCATGGCATGGGCATTAATCAAACAGCTAAACGATTTTCAAATCACTTTTATCACACCTGTGCCCGCGGAGCACATCTTTCCTATTACAGTAGCCGTCACACCACGCTCTGCAAGCTTTTTCACAAATCCTTCCGAATAGGGCCCGGGCATGCAGACCAGCAATCCACCGCTGGTCTGGGCATCACAGAGCAGGACTTTTTTATTATAGCTGACATTCTCGTCCCATAAAACAAACTGCCCGGCATAATCCAGGTTGTTCAGGGTTCCCCCCGGGATGATTCCGGCCGCAGTCATCTCTTCCGCTCCGGGAAGGAAAGGAACTTTTCCGGCATGGATTTCAGCATCGAGTCCACTGGCTGATGTCATCTCATGTAAATGCCCAAGCAAGCCGAAACCCGAAATATCGGTGGCAGTAGAGACCGGAAAATCCAGCATGGCCTCTGCAGCAAGCTTGTTCAGGGCGAGCATGTAATTAATTGCAGAATTTTTGAATTGTTCATCCAGGATACTGCGTTTTTGAGCGGTGGCAAGGATACCCGTGCCGATAGGCTTTGTGAGTATCAGAAAATCGCCGGGTTTGGCACCACTGTTCCTCAGGATCTTATCCGGGTGGATCATCCCGGTCACAGCCATCCCGAACTTAGGTTCCGGGTCGTCCACGGTATGCCCGCCGATGACCTGTATGCCGGCTTCGGCGGCTTTATCGGATGCGCCCCGTAGGATTTCCTTAAGCACTGCCACAGGCAGCCGGTTCGACGGGAAACCGGCGATATTCAAAGCAAACAACGGGATGGCCCCCATGGCATAAATATCGCTCAGGGCATTCGCTGCGGCAATGGCCCCGAAGGTATATGGATCATCGACGATCGGCGTGAAAAAATCCAGCGTCTGTACTATCGCCTGGTGGTCGTTGATCCTATAAACAGCCGCATCATCCGACTGGCCGGCACCAACAAGGATATCGGGGTGAACGGCGACCGGAAGACTTTTCAGGATCTCCTCCAGTGCCTGGGGGCGAAGCTTGCAGGCACATCCCAGTCCGTGTGTATACTGTGTCAACCGTATTTCTTTAATTCCCGGATCAACACCGGATGCTGGCTGCTGGCTACTGGCTACCGACAACCGGCTGACGGCCCTCACCACCGCATCTGCAGCTATTTCCACATCCGCCTCTGTTAAAAACTTTCCGGTAGAGAACCTGATCGTGCCCATGGCATATTCAACCGGGACGTGCATGGCTTTCAGCGTGGCGGACATTTTTGTTTCTCCCGCATGGCAGGCGGCACCGGCCGAAGCAGCCACCTCGCCGGATATCTCCGAAAGTATGGTATTGGCTTCTATCCGGGGAAATGAAAGGCTCAGGGTATTGGGAAGGCGCTCCTTGTCATGGCCGTTGAGCCGGATTGCCGGGAATGCCCCGGCTAATCTATGGTATAACAAGTCACGGAGGTGCTGCGAATACCGCCTGTTAACATCCATATCCCTGAGCGCCAGTTCGCAGGCTTTTCCCAGCCCTACGATCAGGGCCACGTTCTCTGTACCGGCCCTGAGGTTTTGCTCATGGTCGGCGCCATGGATAAGCTTTTCCAACTTTACCCCTTCCCTGATATACAATGCGCCTATCCCTTTTGGGGCATAAAGTTTATGGCCCGCAATGGAAAGCAGGTCTGCCTTCAGGCCGTCTACGGGTATTTTGCCGGCTGACTGGGCTGCATCCGTGTGAAAAAGAATTCCATGGTCCCTGGCGATCCGGGCGAGCCTGGAAACAGGCTGGACCGTGCCCACCTCGTTATTCGCATGCATCACGCTGACCAGGATAGTCTCCGGCATGATGGCTTTTTCGAGGTCGATGGGAGAAACGAGACCGGTTTCATCCACCGGCAACCAGGTGATCCTGAATCCCTGTGTCTCGAGGTACTTGCAAACTTCTGCCACAGCAGGGTGTTCGATGCTGCTGGTAATGATATGATTGCCCTTGTACCGGTAATGGTATGCCACACCCTTGATTGCCAGGTTGTTCGACTCACTGCCGCCGCTTGTGAATATGATCTCGTGGTTTTTGCATCGTAACAGGGCTGCCACCTGGCTGCGGGCTTTTTCTACGGCCGTCCTGGCATCGGCACCATACAGGTGGACGCTCGAGGGATTGCCGAAATATTGTTCAAAGTAAGGCCGTATAGCTTCTGAGACTTCAGGGTGAACAGGAGTGGTCGCGTTATAATCGAGGTAAATCAAAATGAAATGTTGAAGGTTGAATTTTGAATGTTGAATTAGGGCAAAGTTAATATCAATTGGGGAATTTGTATTTTTACTCTTTCATACAACTTCCGCGTAGCGGATTTAGTGTTGTTAGATGACGATATACACCAACCGTGGCGACAAAGCCACAAAAACTGGCTTTGGAGAGGGGGTGCGGGATGCAGCCAGGATCAATCCCAATGTGATTGGCCTTGGGGCCGACATTACGACTTCGGTCGGAATGAATTTCTTCAAGGATGAGTTTCCGGAACGGTTCGTTTCGCTTGGCATTGCCGAGCAGAATTGCATTGGGGTAGCCGCCGGCATGGCACTTTCGGGAAAAGTACCCGTATTTTCAACTTATGGCGTATTTGCCGCTTTACGCACGACGGATTTCATCCGTGTTTCGGTTTGCTACAATAATCTTCATGTAATTATCGGTGGTGCCCACGCAGGTATTTCAGTCGGACCTGACGGGGCGACGCACCAGGCACTGGAGGACATCGCCGTCATGAGGGTGCTTCCTAATATGACCGTCATTTCCCCATGTGACGCGACACAGGCAAGAATTTCCACTATTCATGCGATCAATGAGTGCCAGGGCCCTGTTTACATCCGTTTCGGAAGGGAGCCGGTGCCTGATTTCAGCCCTGAAGACCAGGAATTTCTTGTGGGCAGGTCTCAGCTTTTACTCGAAGGAAATGATATCACGGTAATAGCTACAGGCCATATGGTTTGGGAATCGCTGCAGGCCGCGTTTACTGTTAAAAAGAAGGGAATACATGTCCGCGTGATCAATATGCATACCATCAAGCCGGTTGATAAAGAAGCTATCATTAAAGCTGCACGGGAAACCGGCAGGATCATTACCGTGGAGGAGCACCAGGTAAGCGGGGGATTAGGTGGCGCAGTGGCAGAAGTGGTTGCGCAATACCACGCGGTGCCGGTCAGGTTCATCGGCATGCCCGACTGCTTTGGCGAATCAGGAAAACCAATTGAGCTCATGTCTAAATACGGAATGACCGGGCTTGCCATTCAGGATGCTATTCTTTCAACCCTGGATATTCAACACAGGTGAGAAACAGGCCTCTGGCAGGAACCGACTCGCCGGCACTGCACCTGTTTTTACTTTCTATAATTGATCTGAAATCATCGAGAGTGATTTTATGTGTCCCCAGTTCAACCATTGTTCCCACAATAGCACGTACCATATCATGCAGAAAACGGTTGGCAGTGATCCTGAACACGAGCCTGTGCCCGTCCTGTTCCCATTGTGCCCTGGTAATCGTGCACAAATTGGTCTTCCTCCTGGAATTTGCCTTGGAAAAGCTTGTAAAGTCTTCATATTCCAACAATACTTTCCCTCCGGCATTCATCAGGTCAACATCTAATTTTTGATGGAAGAACCAGGAAACCTGATGTAAAAAGGGATCTTTGCGTGTATGAAGGTGATACTGGTATGTTCTGGAAACGGCATCATAGCGTGAATGAAGACCAGGCGGGACGGAAAATATGCTGAAGATCACGATATCTTCAGGCAGGTAGCGGTTCAATCGAAAAACAAGCTCATTCAACTCATCATGACTTTTTTCAACATCCAGGTCGAAATGGGCATAGAATTGTGATGCATTGACCCCGGTATCAGTCCTTCCGCATCCGATCATCTTAAATTCCTTTATCCACATCAGCCT
>JALOMP010000274.1 GCA_025455365.1 Chitinophagaceae bacterium
CCTCCTCACAGGCATCCATAGCCGCTTTCCGGTGGGCGGATGACGTGAAGACGAAAAGGCAAATCTCCCCGGCCCTTACCGTGCCGAGGCTGTGATGCACATGCATGCAGGTAAGGGGGTATTTGGCGAAGATATCCTCGCGGATGGCGTGCATTTTTTCCAGGGCCATTTCCTCGTAGGCCGTGTACTCAATGGCCACAACAGTCCGGCCGTCAATGGAGTCGGCCCTTACCTGTCCCAGGAAAATGCTATGCCCGCCGATGGCGGTCTGGGTCTGGTGCTTGCGGATGCTCTCGCCGATGAAAGCGGGATCGATCGGCCCCGGGGTAAAAATATTCTTAGGTTTTCGTTCAGACATGCGCTGTGTCATTTATGGCTTTCCAGCGGAGAATACCCCCGCTCAGGCTGTACACTTTATGAATGGTCCCGCCGGCATCTTTCCAGTTGCGAACCGCTTCGGCGCTGCGTTTGCCGGACTGGCAAAAGAAGACCACCGTGTGCTTTCCCTCGCTCGCCGTAAGATTTCCGATCAGCCCCAACGGGTGTTTGACATGGTCGAACTCAGTCACTTCCGGCATCTCCGACCACTCCCTGACATCCACGATCATGATGCCGGGATCTCCCAGCAGTCGATTGAAGGTTCCAGGATCAATTTCGTCAACGGCAGCGGACCAGCCGCAAAGCCATTGGTAGTCGGTATTCAAAAAATCGTTGATGGTGGAGGGCATGGAAGTGGGTGTGGCTTGCTTGCTGATCTCCACGTCATAGGTCCGGTGCTGCAACATATCATAGGTCAGCAGCCGGTTGACCAGGGGTTCGCCGATACCCGTGATTAATTTTACCAGTTCTCCGGCCATCATCGATCCGATGACGCCCGGCAGGCTGCCCAGCACGCCAGCATCGGCGCAGTTCAGCACCTCGCCCGCGGCCGGTGGTTCCGGGAACATATCGCGGTAGTTCGCGGGATCCGGCCGCTCCCGGGTGGGGACATTGAATATGGACACCTGCCCTTCGTACTGTGAAACCGCCCCGCTGACCAGCGGCCTGCCCAACAGGACACAGGCATCGTTGATCATGTATCGCGTTTCAAAATTATCGCTGCAGTCGACGATATAATCGTAGCGCGGTAACAGTTCGAGGCATACGGCATTGGTTAACCGAACTGCATGGGAAACAACCTCGATATCCGGGTTCAGGGCACGGATCGTTTCGGCCGCTGCGTCTGCCTTCATCCGCCCCACCGCCGCGGTTGTATAAATGGGTTGCCGGTGGAGGTTATGGATGGAAATACGGTCATCGTCCACAATGCCGATCTCCCCGAGGCCTGCGCCGCCCAGGTAGAGCAATACCGGGCAACCCAGGCCGCCGGCGCCGATCACCAGCACCCGGCTCCTTAACAACCGCTCCTGGGCCGTTACACCGAACCCCTTCAGGATCATCTGTCGCTGATAACGCTCATATATACCCGAAACACTCATTATCCGCCGGAGAATGGGGGCATCAACGCGATGGTTGTGCCCGGGTGAACGGGGGTGTTGGTCGTTATCGTCTTACGGTCGACCGCCACGGTGAATTTTACCTGGGCGAGACCGGGATATTTTTCCTTCAGCACCCGCACCAGGGTGTCGGTATCGGCCACGCCTTCCACCTGGACCGTATTGCCGCCCGTCCAGTCTGTCAATTGCCCGAATACCATCACCGATATCGCCATAACGCTATTTAAAACAGGCTAATGCCCGCTTGGTTTTGAGTCAAAAAAACAATCAAGCCGTTGTAAAGATCAGTTTCCAGGCCGCCACCATCAGCACGATGGCCAGCATGTATTTTATCACGTTCTGGTTAAAGCGGAGAGACCCGAAATAAGCGCCGAATAACCCGCCCAAAAAAGCAATCGCCACATATACCCACATGTCCGTACTGAATTGAATGCCCTTTACCAGCTGACCACCCAAACCAGAGAGGGAATTTACAAAAATAAACAGGGCACTGATGGCAGCGGTCTGCTTCTGATCGGTCCACTTTAACAAAATCAAAACTGGCGATAGGATGATCCCGCCACCAATCCCGATCAAACCCGAGAGAAAACCAATACCCGCCCCGATCAGGATGGACATCCCGGTTTTGGCAGGGACCAGTTCCGATGCCTGCAGGTTCCGAAAAAACAGGAAACGTACAATTGGCAGCAATAACAATATACCCAGCATTTTCTTGTAGATATCCGCGTCCACCGTCACCATTCCGCCTAAGAAAGCCATCGGGATGGAGGCCAGGGCCAGGGGCAGGAAGGTCTTCCACTGGAAATGTCCGCCACGGTAGAACTGGATAAAGGACGTGAGAGAAACGAAAAGATTGAGCATCAGCGCCGTGGGTTTCATTACATCGGGACTAATGCTGAAGATGGCCATCAGGGCCAGGTAGCCGGAAGCGCCGCCATGGCCCACCGATGCATACAGAAAGGCCACCACGAATAAGAGTCCGTAAAAAAGATAGATGCTGTCCATTACGAGGGTTTACACCGGGAGCAGGTGGACTTCCACCATCTCTCCCTTCTCGCAGTAAGTTATGTCTTCTTCAATAACGATAAGGCAATTCGCACGGGCGAAGGAACTCAACCGGTAAGATTCCTGCGCATCCAGGGGCAGGACCGAGGACCCATCGTAATATCCCTTCAGGAAATGGGTCAGGCCGGCCGGCTTTTTAAATGGCTGTGCGAGGGGTGCGGTAATTCTTTGGATACCCGGCCTCGCATGAAATAGCTTCTCGAGGGCTACGGTCACATACTCGTAGAAACAGGTAAGTACTGAAGCGGGGTTGCCGGGCAGGCCAAACACCAATTTGCGATCTTTCGTCCCGAAATAAATCGGCTTGCCGGGCTTCTGCTTGATCTTGTGAAAGATTTTGTCGATCCCGCACAGTTCCGTGGCCTTCAGTACATAGTCATAATCTCCCACGCTGATACCGCCGTTGAGAAGGACCATGTCGTGTTCAGACACCGCTTTTTCAAGCACCGCCGTAAGTGTCTCCAGGGAATCCGCGGAACGGTCCACGGTGATCCGGGTGATATGAAGCGGGGCCAATACCGCACGCAGGGTATGCGAATTGGATTCATAAACCTGCCCATGTTTGAGGGGCTGCCCGGGGTCCTGTAATTCATTGCCCGTTACAATGATGCAGACCGAAGGCGGCGGGTACACGGTCACATGGGTGAGGCCGATGCCCGTGAGGAAACCGATCGCCGCCGGGCTCAGCCTGCTGCCCTTCGGCAGGGCCAGTTCGCCCGCGCTGATTTCTGATCCACGGGGACGGACATTGAGTCCTTTCTGCAGCTGGTCGTCCTGAATCACCAGCTTACCCTCATGCACACCTGATTTCTCCTGGATGACGATGGTGTCCGCGCCTTCCGGTACCGCCGCGCCGGTGAAAATGCGCATGGCTTGCGAAGGTTGCAGCACGGGTTCTGCATCACTGCCGGCCGCCACTACACCGGCCATCTCCAACTGGCCATGGGCTTTGTACCCGTCAAAGTTCAGCGCGTAGCCGTCCATGGATGCCTGCGGGTAAGCGGGGATATCCAGGGGCGATAATACATCTTCTGCCAGCACCAGGCCCGCCGCTTCGGGCAGGGGCATGCGGACGGGCTCAGCGGTCTGGGTGTGCAGGGCGATAAGTTCTTTGGCTTGTGTAACGGTGATCATCTGGGCAGGCAAAGTTTACAACAATGTTATATCTCGAGTATTCGTAGAGGTTATGTCAGTAAGGATCAGCCTCCGATATTGATCATCGACCGGTTGGCGATATCTTCGGCTTCGAGGTGCGCGAAATCAGTGGTGAACTGGCCGCCGAGCATTTTGGCCTTGGCGCGGATGTTTTCGTGAATCAGGGGCACGATGTCTTCCCCGTTGCGGAAAGGATTGAGCAGGTCAGTTTCCGTTTTGGAGAAGAGGCAGTTCTTCATCTTTCCATCCGCCGTGAGCCGCATCCGGTTGCAGCCCGCGCAGAACGGCGCGCTCATCGTGCTGATCACCGCGAATGTGCCCTGGTGGCCGTCTGCCTTGTATTTCTTGGCCGTATCGTGCACGTCGTCCTGCAGGCGCAGGATGTCAAATCTCTGCTGAACCACTTCGATCATCTCGCTCCAGGTGAAGACCTTATTGGCGCCCCATTTATTCCCCGTGAAGGGCATGAATTCGATGAAACGCACATGCACGGGTGTATCCTTCGTCCAGGCTACGAAATCATTGATCTCCGCGTCGTTCAGCCCGCGGGTAACCACCACGTTCACCTTCACATGGAAGCCTTCATCCAGCAGCAGGTGGATATTGCGGTACACCCGATCAAAATGATCCCGGCGGGTCATGAGGAGGAAGCGGTCCTTTTGCAGGGTGTCCAGGCTTACATTGAGC
>JALOMP010000275.1 GCA_025455365.1 Chitinophagaceae bacterium
CTGACCAGTTCTTCCCTGTCCATGCTTTCCAGGATGCGGTGCACGGGGAGGATGCCGGTACGAAATGGGTCGGCTTGCTGCCAGATATGACTTCGGTATGATTTGTATCCTGTGTTTTCTCCGCCAACCACGGCGGAGTTCGCGAATAAGGCGGTGGCAAACGGAACCAGGAGATTGGCTGCTAGCATCCTTTTTATACGAACGGTGTCCGAATGCCCTGCATCCATGTTGATGTGCAGCCCGCAGGTCTGGAGCATCATTTGTCGCCCGTAAGGACCTATCGCGTTGAAATATTTTTCAAGGGCGATATACCTCGGCAACGGGATTTGGTTGCTGAGTTGATCACCCCTGAACAGGGGATTGGTGCCTTGCTGCCCGAACCGGATATGACGTTGATGGGTAACCGAAGACAGGATATCCTGCATGGACTGCAGTTGCAGATCCAGCGAACCGATCGTGTTGCAGGGTGTGGTACTGATTTCCACCTGTCCACCCGGTTCAAACAGGAAGCGACAACCATCCGGGAATTCGATCGCTTTGACCAGGGGAGCCCCGTTGCTTTCGTGATATTTGGGCTGGCCCCCGGATCCACGGGATATATCCAGCAGGGATTCCACCAGGGAGTCATTTCCATAAAGCGCAACGGGGGCATATCCTCCCGCTGTTTCGCGGTAGGTATAGTTTTCCAGCTCTATGCCGATGCAGGCTGTTCCAGTTGTGTCCATGGAACTTCTTGTTGGGAATAGAAGTTCTTCCACATAAGCCCTGCATTTGTCCGGGTTGAGTAAGGGTTGGGCCATCGGTGGTTCAGAGGCTTTTCCGGGCGGTCAGCAATTCGGCCATGGCATCCATGAAGATGGCCGATACATTGATGTGAAAGAATTTGTCGATCTCGCGCACCCCGGTGGGACTGGTTACATTGATTTCCGTGAGGTAATCCCCGATGATGTCAATCCCTACAAAATACAAACCCTTTTCCTTGAGTACCGGTGCCAGTTCCCCGCAGATCCATTTGTCCCGCTCAGACAAGAGAATGCCTTTGGCCTGCGCCCCCACGGCGAGGTTGCCCCGGTGGTCTTCCTTGCCGGGTATCCGGGCGATCGCCTGTTCAACCGGGACACCATTGATCAGCAGGATTCGCTTATCGCCGCCCGATACGATTTCCGGAACGTAAGCCTGTGCCTGCACATACAGCGTACCGTACTGTGTCATTTCTTCGATGATGACATTGGTGTTGGGATCTCCCCGGGAAATCACGAAAACGGAACGCCCGCCCATCTTGCCCGTGGGCTTGATCACGATCTTCTGGTGGTGGTCAAGGAATTCCCGGATGGCTTGCTTTGAACGGGTGAAGAGGGCTGGTGGGCAACACTGGGGAAACCAGGCCGTATACACTTTTTCGTTTACATCCCTGAGGGAACCCGGGCGATTGATCACCAGGGCTCCTTCCGTTTCAGCACGCTCCAGGATATAGGTGGCCATGATATATTCCATGTCAAACGGGGGGTCCTTCCGCATCAGGATGAGATCCAGGCTGCCCAGCGATCCCTGCTCTTCTCCTACCATCTCGAACCAGTGATGTTCGTCATAAAATACCTTCACGGTTCGCATCCTTCCTTCGGCCCGACCATTGGCCAGGTAAAGATCTTCCATCGTCAGGTATACCACCTGCCAGCCGCGTGCCTGTGCCTCCAGCATAAAAGCCAGCGTCGTATCCTTTTTGGGGTTGATGGTCTCGATAGGATCCATCACAAATCCGATGCGTATAGGCTTCATTTGATAGGTGCAGGTGTTTTAAACATTGAACATTCTTTTATGAAGAGCAGCGCGTGCGATGCGAATCTACGGCATCCATTTACTTCCGGTCCAGCTTTTCAAATCCCTGCCAGTCGCCCGGTGGCGGACTTTCCATATACTGTTTCGCCCTGGCGGCAAACAGTGAAAACACCGGGTCGAGCGGATCTGCCTGCATTCCCTCGGTGAACAAACGGTGGGCTCGCGAAAAATCGCGACCGTAATATTTATCCTGTGCTTCTTCGAGCAGCGTCTTTGTTGCTTCCTTCGCGGTACGACGATCGTCCACTTCGGCATCGAGCACTTCGTATAATTTTACGGCGATGCCTTTGCCCTTGACGGCCACCCGGTCAATCATGCGCATGCAAAAAGAGGGGCTGTCTTTGAGGAAATCATAGGTCTGTTCGCCAACCAGGCATTGCGCATCATAGACCCTGGTCAGTTGTTCAATCCTGGACGCGAGGTTTACGGTATCGCCCAACACGGAGCATTGCATGCGGTCGTTGGCTCCCATGGTGCCCAGGACGAGCGGTCCCGTATTGATGCCGATGCCGATCTTGATGGCAGGAAGGTTTTTATCGCCCGCGTTGACGTTAAATGCATGGAGTTTCCGGCTCATCCCGATCGCTGCTTCCGTGGCCTGCCTGGCCGGCACCGCGAACAGGGCCATGATGCCATCCCCGGCATAAGAATCGATGAATCCACCCGATGCCGTAATCGGGATGGCCAGTTCACTGTACAGGTGATTGAGCAGTTCGATCACCGCCTGTGGTGACAAGCGCTCTACCGACGGGGTGAAATTCCGGATATCGGAAAATAGCACACTCATTTCCATGGACACGGATTCTCCGAGCCTGACATTGGAAATGTCGTTGTGCCCGAGATGTTTCAGGAACTGGCTGGGAACAAACAGTTGCTGCGCTTTCAAGAGTTTTTCCTGCTTTTCATAGATCCGCGCATTCTCCAGGGAGATGGAGGCCTGGCTGGCCAGGAGTTTTATCACTTCCACGCGCTCATTTGTAAAGGCGCTTTGTGTCAGGTTGTTTTCAAAATAAACCGCCGAGGCCGATTCGCCGTGAAGCGGAAGCGGCACGCACATCACGGAAATGGGCTTCTTATCCCTGATATACGGATCGGCGGAAAAGGAATTCAGCTCGGAGGCATTGTCAATCACCACCGGCGCCTGCGTGCGGATAGCCGTATTGATGAGGGTGATGGGCAGGGAGGGCGACGGCTGGGATTCCGGCTGGTTTGTAAGCTGGGCGGCATCTGCATCGTCCGCACTGCTTTGCATCTGGACGATGAGTTGTCCTTCTTTATATTCAACGATGGCCCCTTTCTGTGCCCCCGCATTTTCTATCAGGATCCGTAACGTGTCCTTCAGCAGCTTTTCAAGCACCAGTTCACCCGAAATGGTTTGGGATGCTTTCAACACGGAACTGATATCCAGCTGGTCTGTATTGTTTGTATGGGAACCGAAGGTTAGGCCTTTCAGGGTATGCTTGTTCTTTCCAAGTTCAGCGGTGTTGAGAATGCTGTATTGTTTTTCCATTTCTTCAACCTTCCTGTGCGCGCCCCAGCGATAGTAAAGGTGATAGGCATCCTGCAGGTAGATCGCGGCGGCCCGCGTGAGACCAAAGCGCAGCAGCGCCCTGGCGGTCATCTCGGTGGCCATGGCTTCGTCCCGGATAAAACCATATCGACGGGCCGTGGAAATCGACTGTTCGTATAGCGATAAAGCCCCGGTGGCATCGCCCGAAAAGTTTGCCAGCTCTGCCTGCATAAGCAGGCGTAGGTGTTCAAAATTCTCCCTGCAGTTCATCGCCCAGCTGCTGACTTTTTTCAGGCTGCCCTGCATGATTTCCAGGGAAACATCCCGTTCGCTTTTGGACAAGGTGGGCAGCAGCATGGACCTTACGAGGAAAGACACGATATGGAAACGAACAGACTGTGGCAGGGCGATGACCGAAGCCATGCGTTTTTCCTGTTCCAAAACATGTACCATGGCGCCGGCAGGGTCATTGTATAAAAGATGTATCTCGGCTTTGTAAATATGGTAATTGCTGATGCCCGTCATGAACCGGCGTTGCAGCATTCCTTCCACGCATTTGGTTTCATCGAAATGTTCGTCGGTCATGGAATAAATGCTCTCCGTCAGTCCCTGGAAATTGAGCTGCATTTGCAGGAAGAGCGTTCCGGAATCCAGTGAATCCTGGTATTCGCATTCCTTGACAATGGCCAGTAATTTCCGGTGTTCCTGCGAGGCGCTTTCCAGGTCGAGCCTGGGATCCCAGATGATGCAATCCTGCGCGCTGTATGCCAGGTAGAGCAGATCGCCCGACTGGTAACCGGCTTCAATGCCTTTCCGGAACCAGGGCGTCATGCTGGACCAGTGATTGCTCCAGTGGTGAATGAACATGGCATACACGTATATGATGCGCGACTTCAGGGAGATGTCCGCAAACTGCTCGATCATTTCCACGCCCAGCCTGCCGTATTCGTACCCCTGGGCCGGATCGTCGAAATACCCGCACAAAAGCATGCCATAGGCCGCGTCGAATCGCA
>JALOMP010000276.1 GCA_025455365.1 Chitinophagaceae bacterium
GCCATCCAGGCCAGCCATGCGATCCATCCCCGCATCCGTAGCGTCCCCATTTCCGCCACGGCCAGGTTCCGTCCCACGGTTGCCATCGATCCTTTGTCGCGGTACCGGAATTTCCGGGGTGCGGATCCGCGCCTGGCTGCGGCCAGGTTGTATGCCAGCGTATCCGCCTGCTGGATGGCTGCAGGCGCCACCTGTGGATGGCCTTTCGGAAAGGCGTCCGAAGGCATGAAGGCAATGTCCCCGATGGCATACACATCGGACAGGCCCGCCACGAGATTATACTCGTCTACGCGTATCCGTGATGCGGGTGCGGCGGAAGACTCGGGGAGGCCGGGAAGGTGATTTCCCCTGACGCCGGCAGCCCAGATCAGGGTGCGGGAAGGAATGGTGTTGCCGGTTTTCAGGATAACGGTCTCGCCATCATATCCCGTTACGGCAGTTCCGGTCATAACGGTAACGCCTAACTGGGAAAGGTATTTCCGGACGGACTCGCCGGATGTTTCACTCATCCCGTTCAGCAGCCTGGGTGAAGCTTCGAGAAGGAAAATATGCATGGCTCCGAAATCCAGTTCTGGATAATCGCGGGGCAGAATTTTCTTTTTCATCTCTGCCAGGGTGCCGGCCAGTTCCACGCCGGTGGGGCCGCCGCCCACCACCACGATATTCAGGTCGGCCTGCTTCTCCCCAGGTTTACGGGTGGTTAAAGCCTCTTCAAACCTTTGTAACAGGGTGTTTCGCAGGAGCAGTGCTTCGGGGACGGACTTCATGGGGAAGGCATGCCGTTCAATATCCTGCATGTTGAAATAGTGTGTCGTGGCGCCGTGGGCAAGCACCAGGATGTCATACGGGATTGGGCCGATGGAAGTAATGATCCGTTTGTTTACCGGGTCCATGGATTCCACTTCTGCGATGCGGATGACCAGATTTGACCGGTGATGGAATATTTTCCGCAGGGGAAAGCTGATACTGCTGGGCTCGACACCGCTGGTGGCTACCTGGTAGAGCAGTGGCTGGAACTGGTGATAATTGTACCGGTCCAGCAAAATTACCTGGAAGTGCCGGGGCGAAAGTTTGCGCGCCAGTCGCAACCCGCCAAAGCCAGCGCCAACGATCACTACACGTTTTTGACCGGGAGGATAGGGAGGAAGTTCGATGCCCATAATCAAGGTGTTAACGGCAACCAGAAATGATCAGGCCAGTCGGCACCCACATGACAGCTAGCCGTTGCCTGCAGACCAGGTGCCATCTTGTTCAAATGTTCCGGGAAACATTCCTGGAGGTGGGGGAAGAGCACCCTTTCCTCAAACCGGATATGGGTTTCCAACAGAACTATAAACAGGCGCAGAAGGGAAATGTTCTCTGGGTCTTCTGCGATGCTACCTGCCAGCGCCTCCATTCGATGGTGTTCGTCAAGCGCCCGGATACGCATCGCATCCGCTTCCGGCAGCCACATGAATACGCCCTGTTCTTCCTCCCTGAAATGGGGGAGCAGCGCCTCTTCGAATTCGTGCTGCAGGTAGGCCGACATGCGACGGGCTTCCACGCCATACTGCATTCCCTTCTTGATCTTCAGCACCAGCATAAGTCCATGGTGATGGTCTTGCGAGAGGGGAACGAGGGCAGGATGTCTTTTCAGGGGCGTCATCGGGTGATTTTACTGGGAATTTACCAATATCGCCTGAATGCAGGATAAGGGTATACGCATTCATGCCCTTTTAGACTCGGCGCGAAGGAACACAAATCGTCCCTGGTTTTATTCCATGAAACGAACACTGTTTCGGATGCTGGAAATTAACTGATAGTAACAATTGTCGATCAGGCGCCGCGCGATTTCCTGCCGGGAGGGTGGGCGAGGGTTGGGAGGATTGTTGATGAGGATGCGGTCTGAGGGTTCCAGCGCCCGTTCATCGCCTTTGAATTTGGCTGATTCATAGGTCCATGTGTAATTGTCCGGAAAACGGTCAAAGAACACGTTCCTATTGGTGGCCTGATCATAGATCCTGCATTCCAGCGATGCCCTGCTTTGCATGACACTTCTGCGGACAGAGACAACGGCGGTCACCGTTTGATAAATGGGTTTTGCGGGCAGGGACTTTGATTCTCCTACAACAATTTGTTTCTGGCGATTAATGGTATAACTGTCGCTATAAAGGCGCCCGATATTCAGATCGTTTACACGGAGGTCTACAACCTTGTCCGCAGCAAAATGCTGAAACCTGATATCCGCTTCGGTATAGAACCTGGTGTCGCTGAAGGATGAATTATTAAGGTCGGATACGATCTTGTATTGCAGGTAATCATTGGAAAATCCCCAATAATCCCATCCGTAACTGTAATAGTTTACAGGCCTGACCAGCACTCTGATGACGGATAATTCCCTGGCCCTTGCCATTTGTGCCTGAACATCGGCATAGTTGGGATATGCCTCATTTGCTTTTACAAAATATTCATACGCCTTTTTAGCGTAGGTGCGGTTATTATAGGACATATACCCCAACCCCTGGTTGTAATATTCCTTTGCCGCCGTCAGTCTGGCTTCCTGAATTTTGGCAGACGGATTCCATGGATTGGGCATTGCCTTTTGGGCTGCGGGTACGGAAATAATCTCATCATGCATCTTTTGGCACACGGACAGTTCTTTGGCTATTTCCATCCATCGGTCGCCCGGATTCAGATTGTTGAAGTTGCTTGCATTGATGTTTTTGCGTGTCTCAGATGCCTGGTTGTATGCGTCGGGGAGCAGTTTTGCAGCCTCATCGTCTTTTGGATTTGTCCTTAAGCGCTCCACCAGCTCAAATACAAATTTATCATCCGGGGTGTATCGATGCTCGATTTTTGACGCAGTGGAGCAGGAATAAATGGCAAACCATAGTACAACGATGAAAAGCTTACGTAAATGCATGGAACTTTATCTTGTGTTTTTCTACTTTAATCACATCATGGTCCGGCACCTTTATATTGATGTCAGAATGTATGCGCTCAGGCATATTTTGCCTGATATTAGACTTTCCGTAAGGTAGAGAGAAATTGATTTGCGTGGCCTGGTGGCAAATATATTTTTTTGTGCAGGTTTTGTCCGTTTTACGAAGCATCGCCACGGATAGTCATTTACCGCAACCCTCACAGAAAAGGTACTTAAAGACCCCGAATCATTTTTTTGCGCGTGATGAGATGGCTTAACTACCGGAGAAAAAATTATGCCGCACGTTATCGAACCTTCTTTTGGTGTTGACAGATCAATCTTAGTAGCTTTAGTTTCGGCCTATAAAGAGGACAAAGAACGGGTTTACTTATCTTTTCCGGCCAAGATTGCTCCTTATAAAGTTGCCGTTTTTCCGCTTTTGCGCAATAAAGAGGAGTTGACGGAAAAAGCCAAAGACATTTATAAGCCTCAGTCCTTAAACGCCTCGGCGCCACAGGATAAAAAAACCGAAACGGTAAAAAAAATCAACTTGATCGTTCTCATCCAGGATGGGCATCAAGGTCCAATCCCAGTAGGTTACACCCCATTCCGGATGATCGGGAAATTCAAAGGGCCTGGCGACGGCCTGATAGGGCTTTTTCGTCCTGAGGACCTCTGCAAAGATTGCCTGGTTGGCGGCGTTGGGATAGAACTCGAAATGGTTGTGACCCGGAAAGTCCTCCACCCGGCGTTGACAGGCCCGAGCATAGGCCTCGTTTACCCTGATGAAGTTGAAATTCTGGTCCAGGAAGACCATGGGAGTGATGGAGTGGGTGAAAAAAGCATCCAATTGCCCATACGCTGACACCAGTTGGGCTGTACGCGCTTCGACCCGCTGCTCAAGTTTCTCATTAAGGAGCCGCAAATCTTCTTCAGCCTGCTGGCGTTCGGTGATGTCGACCCCGATTCCCCCCAGGTAGCGGTGGCCGGCGGCATCCTCGAAGGGAAATCTAAAGATCCACCAAGAGCACTGTTTCCCGCCGGCATGGCTGGTCTGCTCTATAACCTCCAGAGGCTGGCCGTTGGCGAGAACTGCCAGATCATGCCGACGAGATTTTTCGGCTATTGCTGGCGGCCAGAGTTCGAGATCTGTTTTGCCGAGCCAATCGGCCAAGGTGACTCCGAAACGGTTCTCATAGGTCTGGCTCAGGTACAAGATCCGCCCGGCCTCGTCCTTGGCCCAGGCAATGGCGGGGCTGTTATCCATGAAGGCCCGGAAACGATTCTCGCTCTCCTGTAAAGCCGTATTGGCCCGGGAGAGTTCGGCGGTGCGCACTGCCACCTTTTCTTCGAGCTGCTCTTGAATTAAGCGCAGTTCACGGGTGCGTTCCGTAACCAGATATTGCAAGACCAGCAACCAGAATCCAATCTATTGTG
>JALOMP010000277.1 GCA_025455365.1 Chitinophagaceae bacterium
TGCGATGCGGACGTGGTGGGGAGCGCTTCCCTGCTGAACGAGGCCGAACTGGCCAATATCTACGCCGATGTGTTCGCGCAACTCGGAATCCCGGTGGAGATCCGCATCAACAACCGCAAAATCCTTGCCGCCCTCGCCGAAGCCTGCGGAGGATCGGAACAGCTCACCGCCATTACCGTTGCCATCGACAAACTCGACAAGATCGGTCTTGAAGCGGTCAAAAAAGAACTCTCTGACCGGGGATTGACAGTCGCACAGGTGACGCTGATCGAACAATACCTGGGTATCTCCGGCAGCAACGAAGAAAAAATCGAGCAGGCCTCGGCACTGCTTGGCCACCTGGATGCTGGAAAACAGGGACTGGAAGAGATCGGCTGGCTGAACAGTTTCCTGGGCACGGAAAAAATAGTCGTGGACTTTACCCTGGCTCGCGGTCTCAACTACTATACCGGCACCATTTTCGAAATTAAGGCAACCGGTGTCCAGATGGGTAGCATCGGCGGAGGCGGGCGATATGATGATCTCACCGGTCTGTTTGGCGTTCCGGGCATACCCGGCGTGGGCATCTCCTTCGGCGTAGACCGGATCTACGACGTGATGGAAGAGCTGGGACTTTTCCCCGAGGACCTGGCCATCGGCACCAGGGTGCTATTTTTTAACCTTGGCGAACAGGAAAGCGTCCATGCCTACCAGGTCATGCAGGACCTTCGCAGGAATGGTATCGCCTGCGAGATCTTTCATGAAACGGCTAAATTCGACAAGCAATTCAAATATGCCGAGAAAAAGCGCATACCCTTTATCGTTATCATCGGCACGCAGGAGATGGCGGCGGGAACCTGCAAAGTCAAAAACCTGCAGACCGGCGAACAACAGGAAATAGCGCGTGAAGAGTTAGCGGCTTTCTTCGGAAACCAGGCCTGATTTTTCATACCTTTCCCAAAAGACTTCCCATGCCCAGGCAACTCAACGACCAGGCCACCGCTTCCCTGGTCCGCCGCATTGAACAGCTGGACGAATTGAAAGTCCCACTCTGGGGAAAGATGAATGCCACCCAGATGCTGGCGCATTGCAGTACCGCCCTGAAACTGGCATTCGGGGATGTTCCCTCGAAAGTCGTCTTCCCACCCTGGAAAGCCACCCTGTCCAGGCTGATTTTCCTGGACATGTTACCTTTCCCGAAAAACCTTCCGACCGCAGCGGAACTGCACCCGCAGAAAAAAATGAAAGCCTCCGCCGATTTCCTGGCGGAACGGGAAGAGCTCATCAGGCAATTGAACCGGATGAACGCCGCCGGGCCGGACCAGGCCTTTGCCCCCCATCCCCTGTTCCGGAACCTGAACCGCGCGCAATACGGTAAACTGATCTATAAACACCTCGACCATCACCTCAGGCAGTTTGGCGTGTAGGAAGTACGATGTTGGATCTCACACTTTCTCATAAATTACCGCTGCTCCCTGCCCCACCCCGATGCACATGGTGGCTAGTCCGTAGCGGACATTGCGCTTCTGCATTTCGTGCAACAGCGTCACGGAAATGCGTACCCCGGAGCAACCCAGTGGATGCCCAAGGGCGATGGCGCCACCGTTGACATTTACGATCGAAGGATCAATACCGAGATCGCGGATGCAGGCCAGGGATTGGGATGCAAATGCTTCATTCAATTCAGCCAGGCCGATATCGCCCATGCGCAGCCCGGCCCTTTCAAGGGCTTTCCGGGTAGCCGGTACCGGTCCGATACCCATGACGGATGGGTCCACACCGGCCACAGCCATGGAAACAATACGCGCGAAGGGCTTTAACCCGTTTTGAACCATCCCTTTTTCCGTTGCCAGGATGGCCGCCGCCGCCCCATCGTTGATACCGGAAGAATTACCGGCCGTTACGGATCCGTCTTTCAGGAATGCCGGCTTCAGGGCAGCCAGTTGTTCCAGGGTAGTTTGTCGCGGGTGCTCGTCCTTTTCCACCAGTGCCGTCTTCCCTTTACCGGTTTCCACGGTAACAGGTATGATTTCATCCTTCCATGTACCGGACGCTTCAGCCACTGCGTATTTCTCCTGCGAGGAGACGGCGAAACGGTCCTGGTCATCGCGACTGATCTTCCATTGCTTCGCAACGTTTTCTGCCGTCTCGCCCATGCTATAGGGGTGATACAAAGCGCTTAGCCTTGCATTGAGGAAACGCCATCCCAGGGTGGTATCATGTATTTGCGGATTCCTGGCAAAGGGCTCGGCTCCCTTGGCCATGACATAGGGCGCACGGCTCATACTTTCTACCCCGGAGGCGATTACAACGTCGCCATCCCCGTGATACAGGGCCCTGGCCCCGTCCATGATGGCCTGGAGACCGGAAGCGCAGAGCCGGTTGACTGTAATGCCGGGTACGGACACGGGCAATCCGGCCAGCAATAGCGCCATGCGGGCAACATTTCGGTTATCCTCCCCCGATTGGTTGGCGGCGCCGGCCACCACATCGGCGATGGAACCGGGGTCAAGTCCCGGGTTCCGGCGGATCAATGCCCGGATCACAATCGCCAGCAGGTCGTCCGGTCGCACTGAAGACAGGGCACCGCCATAACGGCCGATGGGCGTACGGATGGGATCTGCGATATACACCTGGTTCATAACCCAAATATAGGGGTTGAGGATTCAGGACTATACGGGATTCAAACTTTCTGCACGACGCAACATGATTGATGGATGAAGAGACACCCGTTTACTGCCCACCGTGGGGCAGCCGCCTGGATAAATAGCTGGGCACCTCGTGCGTAGATCCCAACCCCTGAATTATAACTATCTTTGCCCCATGAAACAGCCCGCCCTGCCCAACATCCGCCACCAAAGCCTGGCCGAACTGGAACAGTATTTCGAGGCTATGGGCGAAAAAAAATACAGGGTCAAACAGGTTTGGGAATGGCTGTGGCAGAAACATGCCCACAGTTTTGCCGAGATGACCAATCTTTCCAAGGAGCTGCGTGAAAAACTGGGCAGCCAGTTTTCCCTCCCTGCACTCGTGATTGACGCCACCCAGTACAGCGCAGACGGCACCATCAAATCAAGGTTTCGCACGCACGATGGCCATCTCGTGGAAGGCGTGATGATTCCTTCGGGCGATCGTTATACCGCCTGTGTTTCTTCCCAGATCGGGTGCAGCCTCAGTTGCAAGTTTTGTGCTACGGGATATATCGACAAGAAACGAAATCTGGATTTCGACGAAATCGTAGACCAGGTGGTGCTGATCAATCGCCAGTGCGTTACCGTCACCGGCCACAAGCTCACCAATATCGTGTTCATGGGCATGGGCGAACCCCTGCTGAACTACCGGAACGTCCTGAAAGCCATCGAGCGGATTTCAGCGCCCGACGGACTGGGCATGAGCCCAAGAAGGATTACGGTATCCACTGCCGGTGTGGCAAAAATGATCCGGCAATTGGGGGATGACCTGGTCAAATTCAAACTCGCCCTGTCCCTGCACGCACCAACCGACGCCAAGCGGAACCAGATCATGGCGATCAATGAAACCAATAACCTGAAATCCCTGATCGAAGCACTGAATTATTTCTATAAGAAAACAGGTAACGAGATTACTTTTGAGTATATCCTGTTTAGCGGGTTTAACGATTCCCAAAAGGACGCGGACGAGCTCATTAAAATCTACCGCCAGGTGCCGGCCGACCTGGTCAATATCATTGAATACAACCCGATCGATTTTGCGAAGTTTTCCAAGCCCACGGAAGAAAGCATGGAGAATTTTATGAAATACCTGGAAAAAAATCGCGTCAATGCCCGCTTGCGCCGAAGCCGGGGCAAGGATATCGACGCAGCCTGCGGCCAGCTGGCAAACAAGGATACTGTCATTTCATAAACCGCCAATCGCTGCCTTCCGGACAGCTCCATTCACATGAAAAAAACGAACAACTTCGAGAAGTTCCTTCCGAAAAAAAAGAACAGCGCCATCAAGGAGGAGTTCCGTCAGCAGAAACGGAAAGAAAAGAAAGCGAGGGCAGAGGCCATCGAAGAACGGAAAGCAGCCAAACGGGCTGAACAGAGAGGCCAGCCAACAACTGGCAGGAACAAAGGGGAAGGTTTCAGAACCAAACCCCAGGGAACGAAGTTCAGGGACCAGGGAACGGGAAGCAAACCAACGGGTGCAAGGACCCGGCCGGAAGATTCACCGCAGAAGCCCGAAGGATTCAGGTCTAAAACCCAGGGAACGAAGTTCAGGGACCAGGGAACGGGAAGCAAACCTACGGGTGCAAGGACCCGCGCGGATGAATCACCGCAGAAGCCCGAAGGATTCAGGTCTAAACCCCAGGGAACGAAGTTCATGGACCAGGGAACGGGAAGCAAACCAACGGGCGCAAAGTTTAAGACGGATATCTCTTCTGAAAAAGGAGCGGGAGCAAGGTCTAAAGTTCCTGCGCGTTATGCGGTAGGCCCAACACTGAAATCCAAAGGCGCAAGCCTCCCAGCCAAAGCCCCGGGCTTCAAACCTGGTGATACCGGCATGAAACCCCCGGCAACCCCGGCCAAATCCAAATCCATCAGCCTAAAGCCTAAAGAGGAAATGCCGCTGAACAAATATATCGCGCACTGTGGGGTTTGCTCCCGGCGAGACGCGGCAGAACTGGTGAAAGAGGGTAAGATAAAGGTAAATGGAACGGTTGTTACAGAACCGGGGTTCAAAGTAAGCACGGAAGACGAAGTGACACTGAGCAACAAAAAGATATACCTCGCCCATAACCTGGTATATATCCTGCTCAACAAACCGAAAGACTATATCACCACGGCGGAAGACCCGCAGGGTCGGAAAACCGTGCTGGAACTCGTGCGCGGCGCCACGGCGGAAAGAATCTTCCCGGTGGGACGCCTGGACCGTAATACCACCGGCGTACTCCTGCTGACCAATGACGGCGAGCTCACCCAGAAACTCTCGCATCCGTCGTATGAGGTTAGGAAGATGTACGAAGTGAAACTCGACAAACCGCTGGGAAAAGCAGACTTTGACAAAATCCTCAAAGGGATTGTCCTCGAAGACGGCCTCGTGCAGGTGGACGCCCTCGCCTATGCGGATACCAAGGACAAGGCTGTCATCGGCATTGAACTGCACAGCGGCCGAAACCGTATTGTGCGACGAATCTTCGAAGCACTCGGGTACGACGTGCGAAACCTTGATCGTGTGATGTTTGCCAACCTCACCAAGAAAAACGTGGAAAGGGGCAAATGGCGTTTCCTGAAGGATAAGGAAGTGCGGTTGCTTAAATTCATGAACAGCTCCTTTATTCGAAAACAAAAAAAGACGGATGCATAACCTGCCCGTCGCAATGCCCTTCGAGGCCATCCGCCTGGCAATCGACGCGCCCTTTCATACCTGACCCTACAAGATGCAGCTCCCCACGATCATATTTGAAGATGATAATTTCCTGGCCCTCAACAAGCCATCGGGCATGCTTACGCTTCCCGACCGGCATGACAGCAAACTTCCTTCCCTCAAGCAATGGCTGGAGGCGCGCTATGAAAAAATCTTTATTGTGCACCGGATCGATAAAGACACCAGCGGACTGATCATCTTCGCCAAAAACGCAATCGCGCATCAGTTTCTTTCCAAACAATTTGAAAGCAGGCTGGTGGAAAAGACATACCTGGGACTGGTGCACGGAACTCCTTCGGCAAAAGAAGGAACCTATGACGCGCCCATCGGCGAGCATCCCGTGATCAAAGGAAAGATGGCAGTGGTGCGGAAGGGAAAATCATCCGTCACGCATTATTCCGTCCTTGAGTCCATCGGGAAATTCAGCTGGCTGCAGTTCAGGATTGAAACCGGGCGCACCCACCAGATCCGCGTCCACCTCGCGAATGCCGGCCACCCCCTCGTGGCGGATGCGCTCTACGGTAATGCGCAACCGATATTTTTATCCGCCATCAAACATCGCTTCAAACTTTCCAAATCGGAAGAAGAAGAACGGCCCCTGCTGGCCCGGCTGGCACTGCACGCTTCCACGCTTTCCTTCAACGCGCCGGACGGGAAAGCCATGACCCTGGAAGCACCCTTGCCGAAAGACCTCGAAGCAACCCTCAAGCAATTGAGGAAGTGGGTACGGTAAAATCGCTGCATTCTTTTCCCTGGTATCCGAATCAGGATCTGCTTCCGGGAATTGAATGGCTTCAAAAAAAATGTGTTTACGTGGACGCTACGGCTGAATGAACGCTGATTCTGCATGCGTATAGCCGATCCGCTGGGCGCGCACGACGATTTTCTCACCCTTTCTTAACCGGACGGATTCCCCCTTGTATATCGCCCACGGGACGGGAACATCCATCATCGCGCCGGGCCGTGCACGACCGGAAACGAAGGCCCCGTCGTACGAAAAAACCGGGCGCTTTACCACTGGCACGGAATCCGCCTGCCTCATGATCCGGTACCCGATGGTAGCACCTGGTGTCTTGCAGCTGACTCTCACGCCATCGGCTGTTTGCACGATCAATGGATCTTCCGTTTTGGGCGGCTCCAGCTTTCCATGCCACCACGAAGACACCATGTCCTGCTCCGGTATCGCACCCAGATCGCCCGTCTTTTTCTCCCACGCATCATAGGCTGCACGCATATCCCGGAGCTTCGTTGCATATGCCGGATCTGCCGCAAGGTTATGCAATTGGTGCGGATCCTTTTCCGCATCATACAATTCCTCCGCCGGCTTTGGCGCTTCAAACCAGGCAGCCGTATAAGGACCCAGTTTTCCGGAATCCCGGAGTTGCAGGATCTCCCGCATCATGGGGATATTCGAGATCCGATAAGCGATATCCATGTAGCGAGGCAATGCAGGGCGAAAATTCCGGATATACAGGTATCGTTTGTCGCGCATGGATCGTACCCGGTCGTAATGTTCGTCCATGCGATCAGCGGCGGCAAACACATATGTCCGGGGTTTTGACGCGCGCTGCCTGCCTAAAAGCGCCTGCCCCTGCATCTGTGATGGTATTGGGATGCCGGCCAGCGACAATACAGTGGGCGCGAAATCCACGGAACTGACCAGTTGTTGATCTACCGTACCTCCATCCCGCCCGCCGGGCTTCCGGATGATCAGCGGAATATGCGTCCCCCGGTCGAGTACCGCGCGCTTTTGCCAGGGAAGCGGACCACCATGATCGCTGTAAAAGAAAATATAGCTGTTCTCGTAAACCCCATCCGCCTTGAGTTGACGGACAATCTCTCCTACCTGCCGGTCCATGATACGGATATTGGTCAGTACCCTGGCTATATCATTGCGTACCGTCCGGGTATCCGGGTAATAAGGTGGAACACTGACCGAATCAGGGCTCACTTCCAGGGGCTCCTTGCGCGCAAGCTGCGACTCGTGGGTTACCATCAGGTTAAAAACCGCGAAGAATGGTTTGCCGGCTGGTCTGTTTCGATAGGATGCCGCAGGCCCCAGCTCGTCCCAGGTAGTAACCGGTGTTTCAAACTGGTAATCCGTTTTCTCATTGTTGGTAGCATAGTAACCTGCCCGCCGCAGGTATTCCGGGTATGGCAAGACGCCCAATGGCAATACGACTGAATAAAACGGCAGGCCAGGCGGAAATGCTTTTGAAAGACTGTTTCGCACCGCCTCCGGCAGATCGCTGAATTTCATTCCGGGGAGTTCGAGCCTTGTGCGCATATGGTGCGCACCGACAGACTGCTGGTGCATGCCGGTAATAATTGCCGCGCGACTGGGCGCGCATACACCGGCGGTTGTAAAAGCATTTGCATAACGGACACCCTCGTGGGCAAGCTGGTCTATATGGGGCGTCTGTACAGTGGAATCGCCATAACAACCCAGGTAGGGCGATATGTCCTCGCAGGTAATCCAGATAATGTTGGGACGATCCGAATGCGACTGTGCATTACCGCCAGTGTACAGGAACAGTAGCAGCCAAACAGGCAGGAGATACTTCATAGCGAACCGCATGCTTCCTGAATATAGGCATTTTATCGAATGGATGAAGGGGGATAAAATTTGCTAAGTTGTTCACAGTTCATGGTTCGTGGTTCATAGTTCATAGTTCATGGAAAAAGCCAATGGAGAACTACCATCAAAAAAGCCACGAACCATGAACCATGAACCACCAACTACCCATGCAGCCCGCACTCTTTCTTCGTTTGCTCCCACCACCACCTGCCGGCCCGCTCTTCTTCGCCCGGCTC
>JALOMP010000038.1 GCA_025455365.1 Chitinophagaceae bacterium
GATCCCCCATAACACCACGGCAAGAGTGTATGTGCCGGCCACCAGCGCAGGCAGTGTGACGGAATCCGGAGCGGCTGTTTCAGGTCGCAAGGAATTCAAGACTGTGAGCATGGAAAATGGGTACCTGGTCCTTGAACTCGGCTCCGGGTCTTATCGCTTCCAGTCTGATGCGGGGCGATAACGTAATAAAAGTCACCAACGGCGGCCGGTAAAAAAGTGAACTTTGCGTAACATTCAACAACCATGCACACCGTAAAATTAACCACCGCCGAATTCAAGGAAAAAGTATTCAACTATGAAACTGACCAGGAATGGTCCTACAAAGGATCCGTTCCGGCGATTATTGATTTCTACGCAGACTGGTGCGGACCCTGCAAGATGGTGGCGCCGGTACTGGAAGAACTCGCTAAAGAGTACGAAGGGAAATTGGTGATTTATAAAGTGGATACCGAAGCTGAAATGGAGCTCTCTGCCGTATTTGGCATCCAGAGCATTCCCACTTTCCTTTTCATCCCGATGGAGGGTCTGCCCATGTTGCAGCCAGGTGCATTTCCCAAGAAAGTATTCAAGCAGGTGATTGATGAAAAACTCCTGCCTGCGGTTGCTGCCGGTTAAGGCATTGTAGCCAGGTCCGGGTTACCGGAAAATTTGTTTCTTTACCCAACAAATTTTCCGGTATGCTCAAGACCATTGCCCTGCTTACTGCTTCCAATATTTTTATGACGATCGCCTGGTATGGCCACCTGCGTTTTAAGGAACTGCCCCTTTGGAAGGCGATCCTGATCAGCTGGATGATTGCATTCGTGGAATACTGTCTCATGGTGCCGGCCAACCGGCATGGATATGCGGGCGGCATGAGTGGTTTCCAGTTAAAAATGACCCAGGAAATAATCACACTCGTGGTTTTCAGCGCTTTCGCCGTATTCTATTTGAGAGAGCCCTTCCACTGGAAATATGCCGTCAGCTTTCTCTTCCTCCTGGGCGCCGTCTACTTTATGTTCAGTAAACCGTAGCGCCCGATCAGGGGGGGTCGAAGCATCCCAGCATTCCCCCCACCACGTTACCCTACTACTTTTTCGGTTGCCATTGATTGGCCCGTATGTTCTTGGCTGCCAGCTTCACCGTTTCTTCAATTCTCTTTAGTCGGGTGGCCCCTGTTTTAGCCAGGCTGATCCAGGTATAAATACCCCGCCGGGTGGAAGGCGGGAAGGCTTCAAAGAACGCCGCGGCGGATGGATCGGCGTCCAATGCCGCCCTGAGGTCCGCAGGCATCACGAAGGCTTCTGCTTCATCAATGACAGACCAACTCCCGTTCTGCTTCGCCAAATCAATGGCTTCCAACCCCGCCGGCATCATCAGGCCGTCACGGATCAACTTCTCTACGCGTTTCTTGTTGGATGCGCTCCATACGCTCTTTGGCTTTCGCTTTGAAAAAAATAGCAGGTAGGAATGATCATCTTTTTTCTGCGGCTTGCTGTCGATCCATCCAAAACAAAGCGCTTCCTGCACCGCTTCCTCATATCCCACACAGGGTTCGGGATTTTTCTTCCGATGCTGGACAAGCCAGACCTGGGCCAACTTTTGATGGTTGGCTGCCAGCCACTGTCTCCAGTTGTCCCGGTGGGGGGCATAAAAAATCTCCGTTTCGGAATGAGGCGCAGCCATACCGGAAGTTACTTTTTTTGATGTAAAGCCCCCGGGGACAGCCCATACCAACCAAGGTTGTTAAAACCGTATTCCCGGGCATTTTTTATATCAACAAGGCAGGATATTTGCTTGTTGAATCAAAAACAAGGTCCATGAAAAGCGGCATTCGATACATTATTTCCCTTGCGCTTGTGTTTCTGACCATCGCTTCATGCAATAAGGAGGAAAGTACCGAACCAGACCCATCGCCGGAACCGCAATGGCCTACGGACGATACCCGGGTGGTGAAATCGGGCCTTAACTTCCCCTGGGAAATTCTATGGGGGAAGGATAACCATATCTGGATGACCGAACGGGAAGGCAAGGTTTCGAAAATCGATCCGCTGAACGGCAATACGGTATTTTCCTTTACCATCCCCGATGTTGCGCCCCAGGGCGAAGGGGGGCTGCTGGGTATGGTACACCATCCGGATTTTCTGACCAATGGCCAGTTCTTTGTTGTGTACAATTACGACCGAAACGGCACCTATACCGAAAAAGTAGTCCGGTACACGTATAACAGCGCCGGGAACACGGCGGGAAGTCCCCAAACCATCATTGACAATATTCCCGCGGCAGGTATCCATAACGGTTCACGGCTGCTGATTACCAGCGAAACAAACCCGAAATTATTCATCACCACCGGTGACGCCAATGATATCAGGCTGGTACAGGACCGAAATACCCTTGCGGGCAAGACCTTGCGACTGAACCTGGATGGTACCATTCCCACTGACAATCCCACAGCCGGGAGCCCTGTGTGGACCATCGGGCACCGTAACCCGCAGGGCATGGTGTTGGCAAACAACACCCTGTATACTTCCGAACATGGCAGCAATATCGAAGATGAAATCAATATCATTGAGGCGAACCGCAACTATGGCTGGTCCAATGTAAATGGCCCATGCAATGAACCCGATGAAATAACTTTCTGCAACCAGAATAATGTGAAGGAGCCTTTATGGTCAACGGGCAACCTGACCATCGCCGTAAGCGGTCTTGACTATTACAATGCCAACATGATTCCTCAATGGAAGAATTCACTGCTTTTGGCAACCCTCAAGGACGCCACCCTGTACCAGTTCCAACTCAGCAGCAATGGACAGTCGATTGTATCCGGCAAACAATACTTTCGCGGTAACTGGGGAAGGCTGCGCGACATCTGCGTTTCACCGGCCGGCAGGGTGTATATCTGTACCAGCAACGGTGGCAACAATGATCGTTTGATAGAGATTCAAAAGCCGGAGTAGGGCGATCGAATTTTGGATTTCGGATTTTCGATTTCCGATTTCGACTTTATTTTACACTTCCAAAATCCAACCTCCAACATCCCACTTCTAAAATATATTACTCTCCCCAAATCTCGTCCTTTCCGTCCATCCAAAGCTTAACCTGTTCGGTGGTTACGGACTTGGGTCTTTCGAGCGGGAACCCGAGGGCGCGGTCCCAGCAGAGGCTGGCGAGTACCCCAAGGGCACGACTCACGCCAAACAGCACCGTATAGAATTCGTATTCCACCATGCCATAGTGCACCAGCAGGGCG
Organism: Chitinophagaceae bacterium; assembly: GCA_025455365.1. Taxonomy (GTDB): domain Bacteria; phylum Bacteroidota; class Bacteroidia; order Chitinophagales; family Chitinophagaceae; genus Pollutibacter. The sequence continues at coordinate 3,230 of JALOMP010000038.1, forward strand.
CCGCTGTGTGCATCCACATTGGGCCATGGATTCTTGACCTTGCCCAGGGAAGAGAGAATTTCCGGCACGGTTTCATAAATGCGCCAAACCGTCTTCACCAGCGGGTCTGACGGCATGTGCTTCTTGCCGAATTCCATCTGGGCTGTGAACCGGGGGTCTGTTTTGCGCAGGACCGCATGGCCGTAGCCCGGTACCACCTTGCCTTCGCTGAGCGTCTTTTTCACATAGGTTTCGATCTGCTTCTTGGTGGGACATTCAACACCCAGTTCCTCGCGCATTTCATAGATCCATTTGATCACTTCCTGGTTGGCCAGTCCGTGAAGCGGTCCCGCCAGGCCGTTCATGCCCGCCGCAAAACTCAGGAAAGGATCGCTGAGTGCCGATCCTACGAGGTGCGTCGTGTGCGCGGAAACGTTACCACCTTCATGGTCCGCATGAATGGTCATGTAGAGGCGCATCAGTTCCTTAAAACTCTCGTCCTCGTATCCCATCATATGGGCGAAATTGCCCGCCCAGTCGAGCAGGCCGTTGGGTTGTATATGATCGCCGTTGCGGTACTTGCGACGGTAAATGTATGCGGCAATGCGTGGCAGCCGTGCGATCAGGTCCATCGCATCATCAAATACGGCATCCCAGTAATCCTTTTTACTCATACCCGCGGCATAGCGCTTGGCAAACTGGCTTTCCGTCTGCAGGGCCATGATCCCCACTACAAACTGCGTCATCGGGTGGCTGGCTACCGGTAATGATTCGATCGTATCAAAAACATAGTTGGGCACATGGGAACGCCGTTGCCAGATGGACGTCACCTGGTTCACGTCATTTTCCTTGGGCAGTTCCCCCACCAGCATCAGGTAAAACAGCCCTTCCGGCAAAGGTTCATCACCCCCTTTCGCCTTTGGCAGTTTTTTCTGCAGTTCCGGAATCGAATACCCCCTGAACCGGATCCCCTCATTGGCATCCAGCAGGGAGGTCTCGGTGACGAGGCCTGTCATGCCCCTCATGCCCTGGTAGATTTGGGAAAGGGTAACCTCGCCGATCACTTTGTTTCCGTGTGATTTCATGATGCCCTTAATCTCGGCGGCGAGCTTGTCTGCTTTTGACTTAAACCGTTCTTTGATGACGTCCATGTGCGGGGGATTTATCTGAATTCAGGAGCTTTATAAGGCCGCCTAAAGGTAGCTAAAGCTCGCTTGCTTAACAAATGAAATGGAGCCGGGGTTCAAAGGTTTACTTGGGCGCTTTCCTGTACAGGTATATGGTTAGCAGGCTGAATACCAGGTTTGGAATCCACGCCGCGATATAGGGGTTCAGGTTTCCCTTGGTTGAAAATATCGTCGAAAAACGGTCGGTCAGTATGAAAACCGCACAGATGATGATACCGAGCGCCAGGTGCACCCCGCTGCCACCCCTGATTTTCCGGGTAGCCAGGATGGCCCCGATCAGGGTGAGGATAATCACGGCCACCGGCGTGGCGTTGCGGTGGGCCGCTTCCATCATGAGTTCCTTTACCGATTCGGACCCCCGGAGCTTATCTAGTTCAATCATCCTTTCCAGTTCCGGCGATGTTAGCCTCGCCTGCATATATTCGTCCTTCTGGAGGTCTGAAGGCTTGAAATTGAAAGTCTTATACAGTTCAGGATAAAATGCCACCTGCTCACGCATACCACTAATCGATCTTTCCACCGCCGATGTCAGTTTCCAGGATTTCCGGGCGGTATCCCACATGATATTATCGGAACGCAGGTTATAGGTAACGTGCTGGTCCCGTACGGTCTGCATGAAAAAACTCCCGCCAGACCTTGACGTGGTATCATAGTACCGGATACCGCAATAGCTGAAAGAGTCAACCCGCATATAAATACTGTGCGAAAGGGACGTCTGCATCATGGAACTCTTGAAATACTTCGCTTCGAAGCGTGTCCTGCGCTCATTGGCACGGGGAATGATATAGCGGCTACCCATCCACAGGAGAAAGGCAAGCAAAACACCGCCCACCATGTATGGACGGAGGATACGGCGAAGGCTCACGCCGCTGGCCAGGATCGCAATGAATTCCGAACGGCCCGCCATCTTGGAAGTAAAGAAAATAACCGAAATGAATACGAAAAGCGGGAAAAGCATGGACACAATGAACGGGATGAAACCTGAATAGTATTCGCTGAAAACCGTTTTATAGTCAAGGTTATTCTTCGCAAAATCATCGGTACGTTCACTCATGTCAATCACTACCGATATCACCGTAAGCAGGACCAGGGAAAAAACAAAAGTAGACAGAAACTTTTTCAGTATGTACCAGTCGATCTTCTTCATAATGGTTCCCTACGGTTCCGCGGCCAGGATGTTAATTATATTCTAACCCCAAAAAAATATCGTAAATCAATACAATTGCACTACAACGTTGACTGACAGCCGAACACGCAAATTTAAACCTTCTATGTATAACAACTTCAAGCCGAAATGCTTGAATTCTTCGACGATTTGCCCTTTCTTTACGGCGAATAGTTTGAAATCCCCGATTTCCTTAATCCTACCAAGAACCCTCTCCTTTTCCTGTATAAACCATTGGACAATCGTCTTCCATTTTTTAATCTAAATACAGGATCATGAAACTCGTTAAATCGATTGCAAGTATGGCCATGCTTTTGCTCGTGGCCTTCAGCTGCCAGAAATCTGGCGTTAATGAAGAAATGCAGCAGAGAAAGTCTTCCCTTGTCATGGATGGACTGACCAATACGGTTTGGCAAAGCGACTGCGATAAGCCGTATGAAATCACCCTGTTCAATATTGTTGACCTTGGCGGCGGCAAATACCAGTGGCAATGGGGTATCGCAAACCTTTCAGGGGCGGCCGATCTCAGCCGCATCAGTTTTAAAATTCCACAATGCGTAACGGCAGAGAATCCCAAATTCGGTTTTTTTAATCAATTGGAAAAGGTAGCCACGGTGGTTGTGAATGATGAATCATACAAAAACTGCCGGGTTGATCCCACCAGCGGACACAAAGTATTCAGCTTCCTGATCCCCACGGTTGGAACCGGAACCACGTATTTCTACCTCACGCTCAACACGAACAAGGTTGAACAGACCACTGGATATTTCCAAAATGCGAACGGTTGTGGCTCCACCTGCTTCCCCGGCATTAAGGATGATTGCAGCAGCTGCAGCTTCAGCCAGGGTCGTTACTTCGCGAGCCCGCACGCCTGGCCGGCTCCAACGGTTACGGTGGGTGGAAAAACGTACACCGAAGCAGAAGGCCGCGCTATCTGGAACAGTTCCAATGCCGGCGGAAAATCTGATGCGAAGCAGGGCTTCACGCAGGTTGCTGCCATCAAACTCAGCGCCGCTACCATCAGCAGCACCGCTACCGTATGGGCTGATGTGAAAATCGTTGAAGACTGGCTTGCCACGCTGCCCAAACTGACGCCCGCCAATGTGGGTGGCTACAATCTAAAAGCCGTTGGTCAGGCTGCCGGCCGTATCGGCAACTGGATTGATGCGAACCATTGCAAGTAATAAATAACCTGCATTTTATAAAAGCCGGATCTACATCCGGCTTTTTTTTACCCAGAAATCCAGGATCTCCCGAACCGGGGATTTTGTAACTTGAAGGGATGAAAACAGCTTCAACCCTGTTCTTGTTCCTGTTGCTCGCCGCCGGAGCACAAGGACAGGACAAAAACCTTTACGAAAAACAATTGTTCATCCTGGGCGAAGACACCCTTCGCTGCAGGATTCTAACACCTCTCGGCTTCTCTCCCACCCGTAAATATCCGCTGGTGGTGTTCCTTCATGGCGCGGGCGAAAGGGGAAACGACAATGAAAGCCAGCTTTTATGGGGTTCGGACTTCTTTACAGATTCACTTAACCGTATCCGTTATCCAGCCATTATTGTATTTCCCCAATGTCCGGCCAACGATTACTGGGCCAGCATCATCAGAACAGAGGTAAAGGACAGCACCGGTGGATTCAGCTTTGACACGGCTTCCCAGGCGCGAAAATCCCTCGGTCTTGTTTTTCATTTCATAGACACCCTCCTGGCCAACGGAGGCATCGACCCCCAGCGGATTTATATCGGTGGCCTTTCCATGGGTGGTTTTGGCACTTTTGAAGCGCTGTGGCGAAGGCCGGACTTATTTGCCGCCGCATTCCCCATTTGCGGCGGAGGCAGTCCCGAAAAAGCAAGAAACTATGCGTCAAGCCTGCCCGTTTGGGTGTTTCACGGGGATGCCGACCCGGTAGTACCGGTAAGCCTGTCGCGCAACATGGTACAGGCATTAAAAGGAGCGGGCGCGAAAGTGAAGTATACGGAATACCCCGGCGTGGGACACGACAGCTGGAATAATGCACTCCGTGAGAAAGATCTCATGCCCTGGATATTCAGCCAGAAGAAAACGGTTCGCCCTAAAAAACGATAGGATGACGCGCACCAGGCAGCTGACCTGCCTCAACAGGTGGTGCGGTTTCATATGAACTGCCTGGTCATCGGGTGCTACAACCTGCGGCTGATCCGTGCAACGGTTTCCGCTTTCCAGGAACTGAAATCCCCTGCCAGGATATGTGCCCTCGCTTCCCCAACCAGCCATAGATAAAACGCCAGGTTTTGTACGCTGGCGATGGTCAGTCCCAGGTATTCTTTTGACTTGAAAAGATGCCTGAGATAGGCTTTCGAATAATACTGGCTTGTTTCGCATGGCAAACCAATATCCACCGGGCTAAAATCGAATTCCCATTTCTTATTGTCGATATTGACTACACCATCCGTCGTAAAAAGCATCGCATTCCTGCCATTTCGGGTGGGCATCACGCAATCAAACATGTCCACACCCAACGCAATGCATTCCAGGATGTCCCAAGGTGTGCCAACCCCCATCAGGTAACGGGGCTTTTGTGCAGGCAGCCATTCACAGCACATGCCGCAAAACTCGTAGATCATCGGGGTTGGTTCTCCCACGCTCAGGCCGCCGATGGCATTGCCCGCCGCGTTTGCGGAAGCAATGTAATCACAGGAAGCCTTGCGTAGGTCGGGAAACGTGCCGCCCTGTACGATGGGGAACAGGTTCTGTTCATACCCATATAGCGCTTCCGTTTCCTTCAACCGGGTGACACACCGGTCCAGCCATCGGTGGGTAAGCTCCATCGAATCCTTCACATAGCCATATTCGCTCGGGTACGGCGGGCATTCATCGAATGCCATGATGATATCCGCGCCGATGACCCGCTGGATATCCATTACTTTCTCCGGTGAAAAAAGATGCCGGGAGCCGTCGATATGGCTCTGGAAAACCACCCCTTCCTCGGAAATCTTCCGGCTGGCTGCCAGGGAGAACACCTGGTAACCGCCGCTGTCTGTGAGTACCGGGCCTTCCCAATGGTTGAATGCATGGATGCCACCGGCTTTTTCCAGCACGTCCAGGCCGGGCCTCAGGTAGAGATGATAGGTATTGCCGAGGATGATACGGGCACCAACCTCTTCCTTTAACTGACGCTGGGTAACGGCCTTTACGGTGCCGCCCGTACCCACCGGCATGAAAATCGGTGTGGGCACTTCGCCGTGTTCGGTCACGATGGATCCTGCACGCGCGCGCGAACCGGTATCCTCTGCGTCGATGGAAAACTGCAAAGCTGGCATAGTGCCGCAAGATACATTGGATTCCGGCTGTATCCATCTTTTCCACACATGTGAAAACCATGAAAATCCTTTTCGCGCGCACTAGTCTATTTTCGCGGCTATGCTTCAAGATTGGTGGGTACTGGCTTTCATCGGTTTGGCGGCCGTTGCCCTGGTTCAGTTGTTTTTTTACCTGTGGTACTTCCTTCGCCTGGCAACCTATAAGCCCAGGGAAAGAGAAATGACCCGCGAGAATGCCGTCAGTGTGGTGATCTGCGCCCGGGATGAAGCTGCAAATATCGCCCGAAACCTTCCCGGCGTCCTGGTGCAAACCTATCGTAGTTCCACCGAGGTGATTGTTGTGAACGACAATTCACAGGACGAAACGAAGTATCTTTTGGAAGGCCTGCATAAACAGTTCCGCCAGTTGCATATCATCGAACTTAAGCAGGAAGCCAAACTGATACCGGGAAAGAAATTTCCCCTTTCCGTAGGGATTAAATCAGCCAGGCATGAAGTCATATTGCTGACGGATGCAGATTGCGTGCCGGCATCTGAACACTGGATTCAAAAAATGCAGGATGCCTATGCAGAAGGGATTGAAATCGTCCTGGGTTACGGCGCTTACCGGAAGGAAAAAGGTATACTCAATGCATTGATCCGTTTCGATACATTCCATACGGCGCTGCAGTATTTCTCTTTCGCGCTGGCAGGCCTGCCTTACATGGGCGTGGGAAGGAATCTATCGTATAAAAGGGACCTGTTCTTCCGCAAGAAAGGATTCTCATCACATAACCATATTCCCGGGGGCGATGACGACCTGTTCGTTAATATGGCCGCGGAAGCCGATAATACGGCCATCGTGATCGATCCGGACGCATTCACCATTTCCGAACCGGCAAACAGCTGGGATGCCTGGATCCGGCAAAAGTACCGTCATCATTCTACGGGTAAATACTATAAGCCCCTGCACCGTTTCCTGCTGGGGGCTTACACACTGAGCCATTTTCTCTTCTATCCGCTACTCATCCTCAGTATCTTGTTTGTGGACTGGCGACTGGCCCTGGCCGTTTATTTCTTTCGCGCGTCGGCACAGGCGTATATTTTCCAAAAAACCATGCACAAATTACGGGAACAGTCCCTGTGGCCCTGGTTCTGGCTGCTCGATATCTGGATGTTCTTCTTTTACCTGATCTTTATGCCCTCACTATGGAGAAGGCCGAAAGCAAGCTGGAAATAGTCCTGCAGTATTTTTCCGATTTTTCCGCGGAACAAATCAGGCAGTTGGGCATGCTGGAAAGCCTGTACCAGGACTGGAATGCAAAGATCAATGTGATTTCCCGCAAGGATATTGAATCCCTGTACGAAAAGCATGTACTCCATTCCCTTTCCATCGCTGCCTGCTTTCCTTTTCCGGCAGGTCTCAGGATCATTGACATCGGCACGGGCGGCGGCTTCCCCGGTATCCCCCTGGCGATATTTTTTCCGGATGTGCATTTCCACCTGGTAGATTCCGTAGGAAAGAAAATCAAAGTGGTTGAAGCGGTCAGGGAAGCACTTGGCCTGAAAAATGTAAGCACCTGGCATGGTCGTGTGGAGGATACCAGGGGCGATCGATATGATTTCGCGGTCAGCAGGGCCGTCGCGCCGTTGAAGGATTTATGGCGGTGGAGCAAACCACTCCTGAAACAGCACAGGCCCATGGAAGCATATAAAAGCGGCCTGATTTGCCTGAAAGGTGGAGACCTCGCCCTGGAAATCGCCGAAAGCGGATTGCGGCCGCATATACGGGAATTATCCGGACTGTTCACGGAACCCTATTTCGAAGACAAATTCCTGCTGTACGTGCCGGTTTAATTTATGCCCGGCCACCATTCCGGCGGATTGGCCTTTATCCTTATCTTTCCACATAAGGTATATGGCGCCATGCAAGCCTGACCCGAATGAATAACCGCCAACGCATATGAAAGAAATTTCCGTTTGCATCGTAGAAGACAACAAAGACATCCGGCAGGCATTGGAGCAGATCGTGTCCATGTCAGACGGCTATCACATGGCCGGATCTTTTCCGGATGCGGAGTCTGCGCTGGCCGGATTACCGGTTTTACATCCACACATCGTGCTGATGGACATTAACCTCGGAGGCATGAGCGGCATCGAAGTGGTTCGATTGCTGAAACCCCGTTACCCAGACATGCTTTTTATGATGTGTACGGTATATGAAGAAGATGAGCAGATTTTTGAAGCCCTGGCCGCTGGCGCCAATGGCTATATCCTCAAGAAAACGGCACCCGCCCGCCTGCTGGAATCCATCCGGGAATTGCACGAGGGCGGCGCACCGATGAGCAGCCAGATCGCCCGGAAAGTGGTAGCCGCCTTCAGTAAGACGCCCAAAACGCACCAGGTATCGCTGGATACGCTTTCAAACCGCGAATCGGAAATCCTGGTCCTGCTCGCAAAAGGCCTGCTCTATAAAGAGATCGCCCATCAACTGAATATCGCCCAGGAAACGGTTCGCAAGCACGTGTACCATATTTATGAAAAACTACACGTGAACAACCGGGTGGAAGCCGTCAATAAATACTTTGGGCGATAATCACCACTTTATTTCCAGCTTGTTATTCTTGCGCTCCAGGTCTGCCATGCGCTGGCTGGGATCAATCTCCACACGGGTCAGGTCTGTAAGCTTACGATTCAGCTCTACCACGTACTCCCGGTGCGTCCATTTCCAGGGTTCGAAAACCGTCCTCTTTACGGATGGATCCTCGGGCTTCTTCTCACCGAACATCAGGTACTGCGGGATATAGGCGATCTCCCGGCTGCCGTCCTTGTATGTAAGTTCCAGGTCCAAAGGCATGGGCATATCGCCAATTTTTCTCAGCCTGATTTTGAGCTTTCCGCCCTCTTCCCACAGGCTGTCAATGCCATAGTCGATCGTTTTATCCGTATTCACAAAGAAAGTCCGGTACCAATCCAGCTGGATACCACTAACGTCTTCGGCTACACGGATAAAATCGGCCGGGTTGGGATGCCTGTACTTCCACCGCCGGTAATATTCCAGCAATGTCCGGTCACGCGCTTCCGCGCCGATCACGTATCCCAGCTGCTCCAGGAACACTTCCCCTTTGGAATATGCATTGATGGAGTAGGCCGTATTCGTATTGTACTGGTCTGAGTGGGTGGTCAGGGGCTCGTTGAATTCGCTTTTTGCAAGGAATGCATACGCGCTGTAGGAGCCTTCATGCGGAAATTTTTCCTTCATTCCGTCCAGCCACCAGTTCACCCTGGATTCCGCGTAACTCGTAAATCCTTCATCCATCCACGCATACAGCGACTCGTTGGTGCCCATCATCATCTGGTACCAGCTGTGCATCCACTCATGAATGACCACACCCCGGCCGGCGCCTTTCAGCAAGGTTGCCATGGGATACTCCATGCCGCCATCTCCGCCCTGGATAAAGGAGTATTGCTTATACGGGTATTTCCCGAAAGTCTTGTCGATATAAGGTAGCGCGCGGGCAGCCAGTTCCAGCACGCTGTCCCAGTCCTTCGCATAATTCTGGATATACTGGTCGGCCGTCATGCGTTGCTTCACACGATCGGGCATGTTGTCATACTGTTTTTTGAGGTGTTCCCTGCTGATTTTATAGAACGCGTGCAGGACTGTTCCATCGCGGACGGTTTTGGACAGGTGCTTGTACTCCGGATCGGCAGCCCAAACAAAATCATGCACGTTTGGCGCGGTGAATCTCCAGGTGAGTGTGTTGCCGGCGGGCTTTTTAACCACCATACCGGGTGTTTCATAGCCATGGCCGATTTCCTGCGGATTGAGCAGGTATCCTGTACCCCCAATGACATAGTTCTTGTCTATCGTAATGTTCACGTCAAAATCGCCCCAGACACCATAAAACTCCCTGGCCACATACGGTGTGGGATGCCAGCCTTCATAATCATATTCGCATAGTTTGGGATACCACTGGGCCATGCTGTACCGCACGCCTTCTGCATTATCCCTCCCGCTGCGTCGGATCTGTACGGGAACCTGGGATTCAAAGTCCATTTCCAGGACCACCTTGGTCCTAGGCAGGATGGGCTTGTCCAGGGATACTTTGAGGATGGTCTCGAATACGGAGGTGGCCTGCGGCCTTCCGTTCATTTTAAAGTTCTGCACCTTCTGGTATCCAATTTCATCCGGGCCGAGTTTTGAAATACGGTCGCGAACACGGCTGTCCCAGTCGCTCCGCCCATTCACCACTTTCTTCCCCAGTTCAATGCTCCGTGCATCCATCATACTGCCGGGCTGGAATGCATTCCAGTATAAATGGAAAAAAAGTACCTTCAGGGTATCCGGGGAATTGTTCCAGTATTCCAGCACCTGTTTGCCCTGCATCCTGTCCTTTTGGACATCCATGCGGACGTCCATCTTATATTTTACTTTTTGCTGCCAGCGGTCCGGTTGCGCATACGATTCTGTAGTACCCAGGACAAAGGCAACCAGTAACAGCACGGATAAAGCCTGTTTCATATATAATGTAGTAATAGAGATGCAAAATAAGAAAATGATCGATGGATACCCATATGTCCTTTATCACGCTAAAGAACAGGATCCGCGAGCCATGATTTCCGGCAGTGAAGGTTTCTACCAAAGTATGGACAGCAGACGGTCCGTGCGTGCATTCAGCGCGCAGTCATTTCCCCGCGAAGTAGTGGAAAATATCCTGTTGACAGCCTCCACCGCGCCCAGCGGTGCACATAAACAGCCATGGACCTTTTGTGTCGTTTCAGACCCGGCCCTCAAACGCAGCATCCGGGAGGCGGCAGAAAAGGAAGAGCGGGAGAGCTATAATCACCGAATGAGCGATGAATGGCTGGAAGACCTGCGGCCGCTGGGAACCGACTGGCGAAAACCCTTTCTCGAAACGGCGCCATACCTGATTGTGGTTTTCAGTCGCAGCTATGAAATCATGCCGGATGGTCGCAAGAGACAGAATTATTATGTGAAAGAGAGTACGGGACTTGCCTGTGGTTTCCTGCTGGCCGCCATACACCAGGCCGGGCTGGTTGCCCTTACACATACTCCATCGCCCATGAATTTTCTCGCCCGGGTCTTGAACCGGCCTGAAAACGAAAAACCTTTCCTGCTGATTCCCGTTGGATTTGCAGCCGTTGAATGCTGGGTACCGGATCTGGAGAGGAAAGGACTGGACCAGGTAAGCGTATGGTATGAATAGCGCCCGCGATCAGCGTTTGTTGAATCAGCCATAGAATTTCGTATTCAACTTCCCAAATCCAAAATCTTACTTTTCTTTCCCTCCCAGGACAATTACGATCTCTCCTTTTACACCCTTCTGTTTGAAATGGTCAAATACTTCGCGCAGGGTTCCCCGTACATGTTCCTCAAATTTCTTACTGATTTCCCGGGCTACGGAACAAGGACGGTCTTCGCCGAAATAGGTGATGAAACCTTCCAGCGTTCGCAGCAGCCGGACCGGCGATTCATAAAAGATCATGGTTCTCTCTTCCAATGCAAGCCTGGTGAGGAGCGTATGCCTTCCCTTCTTGAGTGGCAGGAACCCCTCGAAGCAAAACCGCTGGGCAGGAAGTCCACTGGCCACGAGTGCCGGAACGAATGCCGTGGCGCCGGGCAGGCATTCCACCCGTATGCCCTGGTCTATACTGGCCCTGACGAGCAGGTAAGCGGGATCAGAAATACCTGGTGTGCCGGCATCCGTGACCAGGGCAACCTGCTTCCCTTCAGCC
>JALOMP010000278.1 GCA_025455365.1 Chitinophagaceae bacterium
AAGAGCAGATCGACCAGGTGCTGAACCTTATCAAGGACAGGCTCAATGACCTTCGCCTGCAACTGGCCGGCATTAAAGAACGACTCAACGTGGAGTTTAAGGTAGATATCGACAGCATCCTGGATGAGCCCCGCGAAACGGACGATACCCTGGAAGAACTGCAGGCGGCCTGTGAACGGATGAAAAAGCGCCTGGAAAATATGGGCGAAGTCAACCCAACCGCTATTGAGGCCTTCCAGGAAATGAAGAAACGCTATGATTTTATCGTAGAGCAGAAAAAGGACCTGGTTACGGCCAAGGATACCCTGATGCAGACCATCCAGGAAGTGGAAGCCACCGCGAACCAGAAATTCCTGGAGACTTTCAACCAGGTTCGGGAGAATTTCCAGAAAGTGTTCAAAGCACTCTTTACCGAAGAGGACACGGCGGATATGGTGATGGAAAACCCGGAAAATCTTGCGGAGACAGGCATCGATATCGTTGCCAAGCCCAAAGGGAAGCGGCCTACCAGCATTACGCAATTGAGTGGCGGGGAAAAAACATTGACGGCTACGGCACTCCTGTTTGCGATCTACCTGATCAAGCCTGCGCCGTTTTGTATACTGGATGAGGTGGACGCACCGCTGGACGATGCCAACGTAGGCAAGTTTACCAACATGATCCGCCAGTTCAGCAAGGAATCACAATTCATCATTGTGACGCACAATAAAATGACCATGTCCACGGTGGACATCATCTATGGCGTGACCATGCAGGAGGCCGGTGTGAGCAAGCTGGTGGCCGTGGATTTCAGGAACCTGAATGAAAGGGCCGTAGCCAGCTAAGAAACAGGGATGTTAAAAATGGGAGTAACTGGTCCGGAATCAAAGGCCAGCCGTCTCATCAGATATGAATCCTTCCTATTAAATTCTACACACGTAAAGTGAAAAGTACCCGGTCTCTACCGGGTTTTTTCATTTGAGCCGGGCAATCCTGCCATTGGATCCCGCAAGGAACACGGCGCTTCCATTTTTAGCACGTCGCACAACATGAAAGCTTTCGCCAGTGACGGGCTGGAAATGGTTGCCACCGTCTCTTGAAATATCTACACCGCTGGTACCGCAGGTTATGAGGGTTTTCTCACCAAGGAATTCAACGCAGGAGCGATAGCCGTATGGTCCGCGGGCCGGCAGTTTCCAGCTTCGCCCCATATCCGTAGAGTAAGCGCAATTTCCTGCCTGGGCAGTATCCTGGGCGAAATCGCCCCCCACCACCACGATCCTTTCGGGTTTGCGTTTTCGGTACCAGACCGCCACGGAATTGGCACCCTTGCTTTCGCCGCCCTGCAGGACGGGAATATCGGTTAAGCGTCCCCGAATATAGATCCTGGATTTCATGCCGCCAGTGACAAGGCAGGCTTCTTCGAAATTCAGGGGGCGTACATTGGTGCCGCTGCTGGCAAAAAATGCTTCGCCCTTTTCCAGGACGGGAAGCTTGCTGCTTTCTGTCCGTTGCCACTGGTTCCCAAAATCAACGCAGCGTGCCATATAGATTTTCCCATCCACGGGATCGCCTATAACCATCCCCCTGCCATCTTCCCAGAACTCCATCGCATCCAGGAAAACGCCTTTTGTACTGTCCGTATATACCAGTTTCCAGCTTTCACCGCCATTGAATGTCTTCAGGATAAAAGCTGGTTCGGATATGCCCATGATCACAGCCGTCTTTTCATCAAAGGCTTCGATATCGCGGAAATCTGTTTTTTCGAAGCCCTTCACCGTGTACCATGTCCAGCTGTTCCCGCCGTCCAGTGATTTACCCACCTGCCCATTGCTCCCGCTGACCCATACCGTCTTGTCGTCTACAACACTCAGCCCCCGGATGGATGTTTTCCGGCCGCTCGTGACGGTTTCGATCTGTTGCGCAACGACGGTTTGGGAAAGGCAAAGCAGGAGGAGTATGAACGGTTTCATGGGGGCAATATTAAGCAAAAGGGATTTGGGTTGGCGGGAAGGGTATTGGGATATGTGGCCGGCATGGTCAGGTAATCCTTTCATTTACCGCATATACATCATCGTGGAGGGTAGTCCGATGATTATAGACACAGACCTGATCCTCTAACCCCTAATTGTGTATCTTGCAGCCGCTTGTTTTATGAATTACAACTACCTTCCCCTCGACCGCGCATGGTTGAGTTTCGAACAGGTGCAGGATTACGTATCCCACCGTCAGCTGGTTTCCATTACGTTTGATGCCCACCGCAGGATTATGGCATGCAGGGAATACCTCGACCGGAAACTCGCTACGGGTGATGAACTTTTTTATGGAATCAATACCGGTTTCGGTTTTTTACAGAACCTCGTTATCCCGGACCACCAGGTAGAAGCCCTGCAATACAATTTGCTGAAGTCCCATGCCTGTGGCATGGGGGATGAAGTGCCGCTGCCGGTGGTGCGGATGATGCTCATGCTCAAAATCAAATCACTGGGGTATGGCCATTCCGGGGTGCAGATTGATACGGTCAAGCGGCTGATGGACATGCACAACGCGGAAATCCTGCCCGTCATTTATACACAGGGGTCCCTGGGCGCCAGTGGCGACCTTGCCCCTTTATCCCATCTCAGCCTTCCATTGATCGGACTGGGTGAGGTATGGTATAAGGGCGAAAAAAGAAAAACAGCGGACACCTGGCAGGAGCTTGGCTGGGAGAGCATCCGGCTGCAAAGCAAGGAAGGGCTGGCCCTGATCAATGGTACCCAGTTCATGGGTGCATATGGCATGCACTGCCTCGTAAAAGCCCATCGCCTGATGGCATGGGCTGATGCGATCAGTGCCATGTCCTTTGACGGCTTCGACGGCGTACGTGAACCTTTCAGCGAGCCTATCCATCGCATCCGCCCGCATGCCGGCCAGCAGGCTACGGCCGAAAGCCTCCGTGGCTGGCTTGATGGCAGCGAGATTGCCGTCCAGGCCAAGGTGCAGGTACAGGATCCATATTCATTCCGGTGCATCCCGCAAGTCCATGGTGCTACAAAAGACACTTTCGCGCACGTGCGCGATGTGTTCCTTCGGGAGATCAATTCCGTAACGGACAATCCTAATATATTCCCCGAAGAAGACCTGATCCTGAGTGGCGGTAATTTCCATGGACAACCCCTGGCCCTGGGCATGGATTTCCTGTCGATCGCCCTTAGCGAGCTCGCAAACATATCAGAACGCAGGACCTACCAGCTCATCAGCGGCCAGCGGGGATTGCCCCTGTTCCTCGTGAAGGAGCCCGGGCTTCATTCCGGGTTTATGATTCCCCAGTACACCGCAGCGGGGATCGTGAGTGAAAACAAACAATTATGCACGCCGGCCAGCGTGGATTCCATTTCTTCGTCCAATAACCAGGAAGACCACGTGAGCATGGGAGCCAATGCGGCAACGAAGTGCTACCGGGTGATCGAAAACGTGGAGAAGGTTCTGGCGATTGAATTGATGACGGCCAGCCAGGCCCTGTCTTTCCGAAGACCCCTGAAAACGTCTCCCAAGCTTGAAGCCATCCTGGACCAGTTCCGTAGCCAGGTATCCTTTGTAACCGAGGACAGGGTACTGCATGAGGATTTGATCCAGTCCGTGGAATTCCTGCGCAGTTTTCCAGTTGAAAAAGTTTGATCCCCGGGACATGTAATCGTTCATTCTAAATCCCCTGCATATGCCATCCAGTACTGTCCGCCATTATGATCCCGCCAGGTACAAAACGCCCACCGGAAATACACTTCAATGTAAGGGTTGGATCCAGGAAGCAGCCTTGCGCATGCTTCTCAACAACCTTGATCCCGAAGTTGCGGAAAGACCCGATGACCTGATCGTGTACGGCGGACGCGGCAAAGCTGCCCGCAATTTCGAAGCGCTGGACAATATCATCCGTGCCCTGAAAGTCCTGGAGAATGATGAGTCGCTGCTGATCCAGAGCGGCAAGCCCGTGGGCATCCTGAAAACACATTCCGACGCACCGCGTGTACTCATCAGCAATTCGCAACTCGTGCCGAAATGGGCAACCTGGGAACATTTCGATGAACTGGAGAAAAAGGGTCTGATGATGTATGGCCAGATGACGGCAGGATCCTGGATCTATATTGGTTCGCAGGGCATCGTACAAGGTACCTATGAAACCTATGCGGCGGCGGCCGACAAGCATTTCGGGGGTACCCTGAAGGGAACGATGAACGTTACCGCCGGACTTGGCGGCATGGGCGGCGCACAGCCGCTGGCCATCACCATGAATGAGGGAGTGGCGCTGATCGCGGAGGTGGAAGAATGGCGGATTGACAAGCGTCTGGAAACAAAATACCTTGACCAGAAATATAC